>JBOIEG010001370.1:0-16501 GCA_050740915.1 Gammaproteobacteria bacterium
CTGGCTTATCGTGCTGGTTACGGCGACTGCCACCAGCATGAAGGGCCTGTCGCCGACCTTGGGGGCGTTTCTAGGCGCCATGATGATCTCCGAGAGGGCGTCGGCACGTGATCCAGACCGAAGTCAAGCCGTTTCGCGGCTTGTTGCAGACGATCACTGAAGTACTTTTGGTGTTTGATGGCAGGGGATCCCCCTAGCAGCCTGTCGGACTTAGGTTGAATGGTAAAGGCGTAGCGAAGGTGTTGAGTGCGAGTATCGATGTTCTAGTGGTCAGCAAGGCGATCGAGGGGTGAATTTATGAGGCACGGATCGATCCCCGCTCGCTATTTGGCCACCAGCGCCGCCATCCGACGGATGTTCCACGCCATGGTTACCAACGACCACTCGCCCCGCACGGCCTCAAGCCCGCGCAGCAGAAACTGCCGGAACCGCATCACCGCTTTGATGATGCCGAAGACGGGCTCGACGGTCTGCTTGCGCTTGCCATACAGGACACGTCCGGCGCGGGTCTTCAGCCGATGCCGCATCCGCTGCACCGCGTTGGCCTCCGGCGCCAAGGGTGGCGGTTCACGAAAGCGCTCTTGCCAAGGCCGGTAATGCGACTCACGTCCCGTGGCGAACAACGGCTCGATAGACTCATCGACACAGGCGATGACGTTGGCCTCACTGAAGTAGCCGGCATCGGCCAAGAGCTCTGTGACCTTACCCAGGTCTTCGGGCAACTCCGCGAGGGTCCCCAGCATCGGTACGACCTGCTGCTTATCGTTGGCCGCTTGCGTCAGCTCGGTGGCGACCACCAGCATGGTGTGGGTATCGACGGCCGCTTGCGCGTTGTAGCTCTGCTCAAAAGCACCGCCCGGTGCCGGCATGATGCGCGAGTCGGGATCGGTGAGATTGATTTGGTCCTCGGCACGTGGGCCGGACGTGGGCGGTGTCGGGGGGCCGCCGCGCGGTTCTTCCCGCTCCTGTTGCGCCTTGCGCTTCGCTTCATACTCGGCCTGCTCGTGGGCAAAGCGTTCGGCGGCGCGCGCCTCGATCGCAGCCTTCGCCTCGCCAATGGCTTTCAACCGAGCCTCACGCCGCGCCAACTCCTCGGGAATGTTCAGCCCCTCAGGCAGCGGTTCGGCATCGGCGGCCTCGGCACGTGCCAGCAACTCCTTCACCTCGGCGGCGAGCTGCGCCTCAATCTTCTCGGCATGCCCATAGGACAGCGCGCTGTGGCGCGAGGCATTGGCGTGCAGCTTGGTCCCATCCAGGGCCACCGTGCCGAGTTTGAGGAGCTTCATCTGTTGGGCGATACAGAGCACCTGCACGAACAGCGGCTCGATGTCCCTCAGAAACCGGGTGCGAAACGCGCACAGCGTGTCGTGGTCAGGATGGGTGTTGGCGGCAATGTAGCGAAACGCCAGCGACTCGTAAGTGGCCTGCTCGATACGTCGGCTGGAATAGGTACCCGTGGCATAACCGTACATCAGCAGCGCCACCAGCATTGCCGGGTGATACGCCGCCGAGCCGGCACCGCGGTAGTGGCGGGTCAGTGCCGAGAGGTCCAACTGCTCGACAATGTCCACGACAAAGCGCGCCAGGTGGTCCTTCGGCAGCCACTCATCAACCGAAGGCGGCAGCAGATACGGTGTATCACGATCGCATCGACGGAAGTGGCTCATGCACGCTCGCTCATTGAATCCCTTTCCGATCCGATCCGGGCGAATAGGAAAAGTTCCTCGTTAAGTCCGACAGGCTGCTAGCGCCGACAGGAGACCCAGTATGAGCAAACCGATCTGCGCAGTCGTCGGTGTGGGACCGGGCAATGGCTCGGCCATCGCCCGACGGTTTTCAAAAGAAGGTTACCGTGTCGCACTGCTCGCGCGTACCGCCGATTTCAGCCAGACACTCGCCCATGAACTCGATGGCGCGCAGGCCTATGCGTGCGACGTGACGGATCCGGCGTCAGTCGAACAAGCCTTTGGGCAGATCCGCGCGGGATTCGGTGACGTCGACGCCCTCATCTATAACGCCGGCTCTGGATCGTGGGGGACAGTTGAAGAAATTACCCCCAAGGACTTTGAGATGAACTGGCGCGTCAATGCGCTCGGAGCGCTGCTCACGGCACAGCAGGTGATCCCGGCCATGAAGCGCAGCGGACAGGGCAATATCATCTTCATTGGCGCGACCGCTTCGCGTCGCGGCGCTGCACATACGGCGGCCTTTGCACCGGCGAAGGCGGCCCAACGCAGCCTGGCCGAATCGATGGCCCGTCACCTGTGGCCGGCGGGCATTCACGTTGCGGTCGTCATCATCGACGGCGTGGTCGACTTGCCCAAGACACGCGAGCGCATGCCAGATAAGCCAGATGAGTTCTTCGTCAAGCCGGACGGTGTGGCGGACACGGTGTTCCTCCTGACTGGCCAGCATCGCTCGACTTGGTCGTTCGAGGTCGAAGCACGGCCTTTCGGTGAGAATTGGTGAAGTGCTCCCTGGGAGGGCGAAACGAGGGCAGACAAAGACGCCTATCACGGTAATGAGCTAACCGTCTTTTTCGATGGCAGCAAATGCATTCACTCGCGCAACTGCGTGCTCGACCTTCCCAAAGTGGTTTTGGCTAAACGGTAAGGACGATGGAAACGACTTCAGACCAGGGGCGGATAATCGTGGCGCGGGCCTTTCAGCACTGGCTCGGACGTGAAATCACTTTCCGTTCAAATCGGAGAGCGCGGACTGAAGCGGTGGTGGTTTTAAAGCGGAGCGAGATTCCCAGAAGTGCCCCTGCTCGTACATGTAACGGATTTGCATGTACTGGAGCAGCGTACCCTTCACGAACCCCAGCAGTTCAGGCTTTTTGTAGAGCTCCCTAGTGATCCGTGACCACAGCTCTTTCTCCTGTGGGCCTGATCGCTCGAACTTCAGTACAAGAGCCAGACTATCGTGGTCCACGGGACGGAGATCACCAATGGGATCGCGTTGCCCCTTGCTGTGCCGACGTGCCCTCCGCCGCCCGAGGCTGTCCATGAACCGCAGGACCCGCTCTCCAAAAGCCGAAGGCTGATCGGATCCCCTCTAACAGCTGCTCCCGCGTCATTTGGCGGGGAATGATGTTGGTGTTCCACGGCGTGGCGGCCACCTCTGACCCCCTAGATACCAAACGGTTCTCCTTCGCCATTCGTTCGTGAAGCGGCGTTGCCGCAGGCGCCACAAGGGCCCCTAAGCTGAATATCGGGATAGGGGTAGACATGGCGAATTGGTATTGGCGCTCGAAGATGTCTGGACCGTCAGCGTCAAAACCGACGATCATGCCCCCGCTAACCGCAATACCGTGATCGAGGAAGCGTTGCACTTGGTCCGCCAGATTTATCCGCAGGTTTTGATGCTTCTTGGTCTCTCGCAGGGCGTCTTCGTTCGGTGTCTCGATGCCGATGAAAACGTGCGTGAGCCCTGCTTCGGCACACAGCTCCAGAAGCTCCTCATCTTTGGCCGCGTCGATCGAGACCTGGGTCGTGAAGCCAACCGCCCCTTTTTCTTGCTGAGCATTCCAGTCACGCAACGCCGCTAATAGCTCTTTTGCGCGGGTGCGGTAAGCCGTAAAGTTGTCATCGGCGAGAAAGACGAATCGGTAGCCGATCCGGTAGAGTGCATCGAGCTCTTTCAGCACCTGATCAACCGGTTTGTGCCGTTGCTTTCGCCCGAGGTATTGGATCACATCACAGAATTCGCACTCGAATGGGCATCCGCGTGAGGTCTGAACCGTGCCCGAAAGCGCCCTGTCATTGGGATAGATGTCCCACCTCGGTAGCGGGGAGTGACTCAGATCCGGTCAGTTTCCGACGTACTCGGTTTTCCAACAACCACCCCTGAGATCGGAAAACAATTCCTCAACAATATCTTCCACCTCACCGCGCACGAGAATGTCGCAGTAGGGACGAACGACTGCGGGGCACAATGAAGCGTAGGGACCGCCGATAACGACAACTTTGCCTCTCTGTCGAAATGCCTGCGCAATTTCCATCATGTGGCCCCACTGGGTGATCTTTCCAGTGATCCCCACAAAATCAGCCGCACAATCAAAATTGACCGGCGATAGATGTTGATCACACAACTGTACCTCGAAGTTGCTTGGGGCCATGGCGGCCAGTGTTGTGACAGCAAGATCG
Source organism: Gammaproteobacteria bacterium (assembly GCA_050740915.1). Classification (GTDB taxonomy): domain Bacteria; phylum Pseudomonadota; class Gammaproteobacteria; order JBOHHR01; family JBOHHR01; genus JBOHHR01. Next base: position 4,149 of record JBOIEG010001370.1, read on the forward strand.
GCCATCAGGGTAACGGGCCTAAACCCGTTAGCGGCGTAAACTTCCGCACCAAAGTAGGTGGGGAAATCGCAAGCCGGGTTTATAAGGTAAATCGCCTTTGTCATTCTTTATAGCGCGTTTAGGATCAAGTATTCGGTCGATGTTGTTGGATACAACCCAAAAAGGTGCCTCAACGCTCATGGAATTTGACCTGCCAGAGGCGCCAAAGCTCCTCTCACCTGCAATAACCCGTCTGTTTGCGAGATACGGGTAGAAAGAAGCTTTCGTCCGAGATTCAGATCTAGGTTTCGCTAAAGCGAGGACGCGACGATCCATAGTTTACGTCGCGAGCATTAGCCGCGGCTCGTGTTCGCCCAAGAACGGCTAGCGCATGACATCCCGCAGTTCTTTAAGGGCACGATACCATCCGATCAGATCACTGAGACTAAATGCAGCATTCGCCGGGCTGGGGTTGGGTGTCACGAAGACGTTTGTGGTGCCGATTGCAATGGGCTGCTTGCCCCAGGATTTGGGCGACTCGACGCCTTCGCCATACCAGAGGTAATGCGTGTAGGCCAGCCTACCGTGGAACCAGGCAATGCCGGGCCGGTAGCGGAGGAGCTTTCCCTTAAAACCGGTGCCCAGATCTTGAAATCCTTAACCCTAAGTTCTGAGGCGCCTGCGCTCGGACGTTTGACGACATCGGTGAACCCTATCCTGTAGTGTAGGTTCGAAAACGCCTCTCCACGGCTTGGGGGCTGGGCACCAATGCTTCCGGTATCAAGCCCGAGGAATTGAGCGCTTTCCAGAAACGGTTCGCGGGCCTGGCGAAGTAAAAGCCCTGTTCAACCGAATACCAGGAAGGATTCAGACCGATCGACACGATCTCCAACCCTTCCTCCAGATGATCGGGAAGAGTACAGTTGGCATGGCTCGTATTCACGCCCCGAAGGCCTCAAATACCTTGCTGTTTTTCGAGCGCTTGCTGGAGATCACGGAACGGATCCGCACCGCCCAGCTCCTGCAGCGCCACCACCTGGGGATCGAGCCGCGTGATCACTCCGGCGAGTAGCCCGAGCTTCCGTTCGCTGGTCCGCTTCAGATGCCCGCGATGCGTGGGAGAACAGTCTCGACATTCCACGTCCTTGCTTTGAAGGTCGTGATCTTCCTCATTTAACAAGTAACAAGGAACCGCCCTGCCCGTATGGGCACACGCCATTACCTTTTATCGCGCTCTCCAAGGTCATCAGAAGCCGCCCTTTCGGACTCAGCACGATGCCGGCTGCCACAAGGCAGCCGTGCCCAAGGCGCAGCCGATACTTCTGGGCGACCGTCGCCACGATCAGCTGCATTTCCATGAGGGCCCAGGCCTTACCCAGACACCCGCGTTGCCCGCCGCCGAATGGCAGGTAGGCGTAGCGGGCTCGGCTCTCCGATCGCTCGGGCCGAAACCGCTCGGGATCGAATGCTTCAGGGCTAGCCCAAAAGTCTGGGTGTCGGTGCATCAGATAGGGGCTTATGAGCAGAACAGACTTCCTGGGGATGCGGTATCCGCCGATCGTATCATCCGACAAGGGACTGCGCGCCAATATCCAGGTCGGCGGATACAGCCGCAGCGCCTCTTCGATCAGCATCCGCGTGTAGGGCAGGCTCACAAGGTCCTCGAACCTGGGGATCCGATCCCCGAGCGTGCCCTCAAGCTCCTGCTCAAGCTTCTCTGCCACCGCCGGATGCTGGGAAAGCAGATACCAGGTCCAGGTAAGCCCGGCCGCTAGTGTTGTGTGTCCCGCGATCCAAAGCGTCAGCGCTTCATCGCGTAGCTCGGAGTCGCTCATCTCGGCACCGGACTCACTGCGGGCACCAAGGAGCAGCGAGAGCAGGTCCTCCTGCACGACGCTGGTGCGCCGCTTTTCAGCGATTTGGCCGGTGACAAACCGATCCAGGGTGCTTAGGTGCTTGCGCAACTCGCGATTGCCTGGGGTGGGCAGTCGCGCGAGATCAAACAGGGCCCACACGCGCTCGTTGATGCGCTTAAGGGCACCGCACAAGGCTTGCCCAATCCGCGTGGCCTCGCTGTCCACAAGCTCTTGGCCGAAGATCGCCCGCACCATGATCCCCTGGGTGAGCGCCCGCATCTCCTGCGCGATATCGAGGAGCCGCCCGCCAGCGCTCGATCTCTGCCAACGCTCGAGCATCGTCCTCGTCCTCGAGACAATGAGCGGCGCGAAAGCCGCGATGGTTTTCTGTCGGAACATCGGCTGAATTATTCGATGCTGCCGGCGCCAATGCTCCCCTTCGCTGGTCGTAAGCCCCTCTCCAAAGAGCGGCTTGAGCCGCTCGATGCGCGGGCCTTTGGTATAGTTCGCTGCATTCTCCTGTAGGACGTATTTTATGTGCCTCGGATGGTTCAAAAGATAAACCCGTTTGTCCACCCAGCCGAGAAACACCAAGTCGCCATAGCGGCGCGCGGCCTCGGTGAGAAACCCGAGCGGATCCCTGCGTAGCCGCAATAAAAAAGTCAACAACCCAAAGCCCCCTGGCCCAGGAGGCCCTTTGGCGAAGCTATACATAGCGTCCTAAGTAATTGCGCATAATTTACGGAGTATATCGTTGCCACTGTGCCAGCTCATGAACTGTTTTTCGATACCACAGGCACCTGCCGAAATACCCCCGCGCTGGGTGTGAGGCTCAGCACCCCACGCTTGATGAGTCGCGTCGTCGCATTGTAGAAGCCCTTCAGATTCAGACCCCGCGCGTGGGCATACTCCATCATCGTCTGCCCCGCCGCTTCGCAGGCCCGGATGTGATCCAGCCCATTGCAGCTCTCTTCCGAAAGATTCTCTGGGGATTCACCGACATCGCCGTCCTCCTCTCACTTGACCACAGGACAGTCTGTCAATAAATCCATCCCTAAAACAGATGGGGTTGGCTAACCGCTTACGACTCGATAACTTGCTTCGGCCTGCGCAACAAGGGTGCTTCCAACGGCGTCCATAGGAAGCCCACACCAAGATGAGTACACCAAACCCAAGCACGTGACGGCTACCGTTCGTCTGTTCCAGACTGGCGAGTGCACTGTGCGCCGCTTAGATCTCCCCTTCTGCCCGAAGCCGCTTGACAGCTCCCACGATATACGCGCAACCGGTGACCAAAGACACGAGGGAGTAGAAGAGGACGCGAAACGGAAGCGATGCCGGATCTTGGAGGATCTGGATCGCCTGCTCGATAGCACTCAGCCCACGGAACGCATACATCCCGCCGATAGCGAGTAAGGCGGCGATAAGCAGGGGCAGCCGAGGGATGACACCCGCCCCCGAGAGCGCATAGGTTCCAAAGAGCGCATGCACAGCAGCCAGCAAGAGCGTCATGACGGCGGGGGCTGCGAAGCCGCCCGCTGCAAGCCGGGCGAGCCGCTCGCCGCCAAAAAAGCTATACGCCGCGGGACCAATGAAGACAACGATCACATGTAGAATGGCCACCGAAAAACTGACGGAGGCTGCCAGGAGTAGCCAGGCACGGCCATCCATTTTCATGACTTTTCCAAAAGAAAAACAGCGTATGCCAGCCCGATGCGAAGCATACCAGTTGACAAGTTGCGCCGTGTCTAGTCTACAGGACACCCAAGCGACCGTACAATTCTGCGAAAGCTGCAGACCGGAAAACAGTGGATCGGACGTACGCCACATACCCTAAAGATGGACAATGGTTGTCGCAAAAGCCGAGGCCGGTGAAGAAGTCCCTCCAACGGTCAGCTGGTCGGCTGATATCGGTTTCTATACTAATCCAGGATGGTGAGCGCCTCCACTAATTGCATACGGTTAAGAAGTTTTTTGAGCGACGCACTCGGCAGGAATGAGCTTGGGATCGGCGACCGTGCCCCCAGTCTTCCGCATCCAAATCTCGATAGTGCCCGGCCTGGATATGGCCATCCTGGGCTACCGCGAGTTGTACGGCGAGTCCCCGGACGCGGAGATCATCGGAAAGCTCACGATGCTGACCGATCTGGAACCGGACGATTAAAACTTCTCAGGCCATTTTCTCGCGGCGTGTTGGATGCTGAGGATCTCCACCGTTTTCCCCCGGACCCGGTAGGGCACGATGTAAGGCGTTCCGCTCACCACGAACTCCCGCGTGCCTGAAACACGCCCGGGCCGACCCAGGGCGGGATGGTTCGCGAGCCTCCCCACGGCCGCGCGCACCCGTTCCACCGTTCTCTTCTCCGCTGCGGGATTATCTTGCGCGATGTATTCCGCTTCGGCCTCCAGGTTACGGAGTGCGGTTCGCAGCCATTTAACCCGCACGCGGGATCCACCGTTCGAAGACGGCATTTACCTCGGCTTCGCTGGCGAAGTCCCCGGCGTCCGCTTCCTCAATCCCCTTGAGAATTTCCTCAATCTGCCACGCCTGGACATCGAGATAGGCCTCCAGGGCCTCGATCCCCAGAAAAGACTTGCTTCGGCCTGTGGCCTTAGCCAGGGCCTCCAGGCGCTCCTTCATCGCTAGAGGCACCCGGAGGGTAACCGTTGTCGTCTCTGAGGTGGGAGTGGAGCTGGCCATATGGCATCTTATTGTATACGAAGTGTACAATGTATACTAGCATCGCGAGCATGGCTAAGGACCTTCCGCCGGGGCAGGGGGTTATGTAGCCATGGGACTATAGTTGAGAAAACGGATACGAGCGGGTAATTCATGAAAAAGCACTATGGCTTCACGCTCCTCGAGATGGCTATCGTGGCCCTCGTTGCGGGGGCGGGTTTGTCTTTGGCGACTGCTCTCCGTACCAACCAAGGCGTTTCCTCGACACGCACGAAGCAGGGGGCCATCAAAGAGTCGCTCATTACCTTTATCGCCCGCAATCAGCGCTTGCCGTGCCCGGCTATCGAGACATTAGCCCCCGGTGCGGCCGGCTACGGGGTGGAGAGCGGTGGGCCCGGCGCCTGCGGCGCCACAGCCGTCGCCGGGGGTGTCCAACGGGGTTTCTTTGGGACTGCCCGACGCCGATGCGCTCGACGGTTGGAATAACCGTTTTAGTTACTTTGTGGTGCAAGCGGCGACGGCTAACCCAACGCCTGCTGCTCCTTTATCGGGGATGCGGGGGGGCATAGCGCTACATAATGGAACACCCGTTGCCCTGGGCCTGCCGGCCACGGGCAATCAGATAAACGCGTGCAGCACCACCGCAGGGGATAATGGCTGTAATATCGCCGCGGTTGTCTTGATCCTGTCTCACGGCCGAAACGCCTCTAGTGCTTTTACGCCCAACGGCCTGCAACTGACCCCGCCCGTCGCAACGGCCGTGCTTGAGCTGGCGAACACAGACACCGCTGACGCCAGCTTCGTACAGACACAGTATTCGGATAACGTCGTCAATCCTTTTGATGACATCCTGCTGGCGATGACTCCTGCCGATTTTCTGAGTCGTTTAGAACGCGACGGCTCGTTCCAGTCCGCTCCGTCGATCACAAACGAGCGCATAGCGGCTATCCGGGACAGCGTAATTCTGAACATCGTGGATAATAACGGAATTATTCCAGCAGGCCTTCCAACGCCATTACCCGCGACCCCGCCAAACGACGGCTGGGGTCCGCTGATCGCGTTTGCATACAATGCCCCTGCCGGAGTGGGCACTAATGTGTGCACTTTAGCCGTAGGGACACCAATCTTCACGTTGACTTCGACAGGGCTTGACCCCGCAATTGCTGGGGACGACATTGCAGTAACGCAGGATGACGTCAAAATCAGGACGATGATTAACAACAAGAGCATACCGTGCCCATAAAACACCTGATCGGCGCATTGTCTTGTCTGCCTATCCTCGCCGCTTGCGCCAGCGAGATCGATCGCGTTTATAGCCGCGGAATCGATGCTTATGCCAATAAGCGGTACGCGGAGGCGGCACCACTCATCAAGCGCGCGGCCGAAGCCAATCATCTGGACGGCATGGCCATCCTCGGCGTGATGTATCTGTATGGAAAAGGGATGGAGCGAGACGGGCGCAAAGCGGAGGCCTGGCTGTCACGAGCCGCTGAGGCCGGCCACGTTAGCGCCCAATCCATCCTCGGGATGATGTATGCCACCGGCGCCGGTGTTTCTAAGAACCCGCAAAAAGCCCAGAAATGGTTGTATAAAGCGGCCGGCAAGGGAGACAAACAGGCCATTCAGATGCTCGATCTTTTAGGCCATGATATGGGTGCGGTGAAGCTTTTTGCCAAAGAGCGGAGCCCTGTGAAGCCGCTATCGTTCTAATGGAGCCGATGATGATTGGCGATCCCATCCTGAATCACACGGTGATTGCTCCGACACAGGCTGTTGATGGAGTCGATGCCGTGCTCTTGATATCTCAAGAGAAGTTCGCCGAGCAGCTCAAGGACAAGGACTGACGACACTTTCTTATGGCTTGAATCGGCAAGGTTACCTGCAGCTGCTCGCACGCAGCGTGAAATCGCGGTGTGGAGAACGATTGTTTCTCTCGAGAGCGCCCCAGACCGAAGCAAAACCATACAAAGGGCCTTGAACTCGGTTTGCCATGGCAGTCCAGCGCGTTCGGCGAGCGTATAGATAAGGTCGGCGGACATCTTCCATAGCGCAACCGCGGCGAGCGAGGTATGACCTTCCCCGTCAAGAAACCGAACCAACTCTTCATCGGTGGAAAAATCGTCCGCTACCGTGTCGCAGGTGAGAGCGCTCAACGCAGTGTCTTTGTCATCGAAAGCTGCGCCGAAGCCTCGGCTGACTACCGCCCGGAGTGACGGCGGCCACCAGTGATTCTGCATCAAGCACGGGGACAAGCCTCGAACATAGTGCCACCAGTACGGAGGCAGGAACAGTATGTCTCCCCTGCCTACGTGTATGTCATAACGTCTCGCTTTCTCGAACAACGGGAAGGCTGCCCGATCTACGTTCGCGATGTCACCCAGTTTTGAGTAAGTTCCGTAGTCTGTATTGGCGAAATCTTTGGGATACAGAAAAGCGGCGTCCTGCCAGCTAAACAGCGTGAATGCTTTTTCCCCTTCCAAGACGTGGATGAGATTACACCTTCGGTCAAAATGGAGGTTGGTGACCGTGCCGCTTCCACCTAGCCAAATGTTGGGGCTTGCGACCCCTTTCAACACCAGGTGATCGACAGTGGGCAACAGGGGTGCGACCTTTGCTGGGGCAGCTTGTTGCTGGACGTACCAAACCGCATCCTCTGCGTAGAGGAAGTCTATCAACTCTGGCAGTAAAGCCGCGCTTCTTTCGCCAGTGAGCTGATTGCCGACCATGACTTCGGCGCCCTCACCTAAGGTTCGCAGCCCTTCGATGGAGACCTTTGGTTTAAACGCGTCCCGAGCGACGAACGGCTCGAGTTCTTTCTGGTGGCGCTCCCACGTCTGAGCATCAGGGATGCCCTGATAGACCAATATTTGCTTGCTGTCTACCATCACCCGGGTTGGGCGAGTTCCTTGCCCAGCGGCGAGCTCCTGAGCACGCACCGCTGCACTCATGTAGCCTCGCCCGCCACCGCCGCTACGTGCGCGTAGATATCTTCGAGCACGTCGATGCCCGCGCTCAATGTGTGTAACGCACTAACACCAATCAACGTTTCATGCGCGCGTTCGAGTGACAACGCGTCGACTACCTCAAACAGTTCACGCGCGTGGATCGTATCCAGCACTTCGTGGCGAGCTATCGCTCGAAAGGCAGTAGCGGGATATCCGGTTTGGGCGCTCAGTTGGCGCGCGAAGCCGACGGGCGGGTGGTAGCTCTCGAGGGCTGCGATGTGTCCAAGGATCGAGACCGGGTGGTAATGTCGTAGCCAGTAGTACTGCGCGCCGACGAGCACAGCCACACTTGGCGGGGGGATGCGACTCAACGGTTCCCGAGGGTCGTTACCCGTAGCCTCCAAGTCTTGCAACAGCCAAGTATCATGGCCTTCCTCTTCTCTCATGTGGCGCGTAAGGTATTCAACCAGACCCGCCGCCACTTTGTCATCGGGGCCACGCGCATATGCCTGTTCGACAGCTGCCCTCATCAGCGGTACCGCCGCGCGTACCATCATATGCATGGTACTTAGATAGACTACATACGATCGACGAACGAAAGGACTCGTCCAGAGACGTTCAGCGTGCGCCCTGAACGCGGGGTACGCGAGTTCGAGTTTGGAGTGCAAGCGATGACTCGGTCGGTCCATTCTTATGTCGTTATTTCAAGTGCGGCGATCGCATCGATTAAGGGATCAGATTCAGCCGGATCGGGCGTGCGGTTAAGCATCTCCCAGCAAAGCTGGCAGTTGCTCGCGAACTGCCGCTCGGCCAGATCGGCAAAGCGTGGGTGTTCTGTCAGAGCGCCCAGACCAACAGCTCCGATTGCGCGCAGTAGTGAATCAGCGTGAAATCCGTATACTGCAGCCGCGAGAGCCTCTTTCGTCGTTACCCGTCGCCGCAGCCGCGAAGGACCGAGGTTCTGGATGACGCTTTCGTTGCAGCAGCCGGTTACCAAGCCATCGTAGCGCACCATCGGTGACCGTACTAACGAGCACGCGCCGAATGACAGCCCACGTACACGCGCATGGCGTTGGAACAAACTTGCACCACGGCCGTTGGTCAGTGGTTGGATGACGTTTAGCTCGGCTTGCTCCGACCATTTCTCGCCGAATGCATCGCGGAGCAGTTTCTCCGCACGTTCGCGGTCCGCCCCATGGTCGAGTACCTGAACCACAATCCAGGCTCCGGCACCGGCAATGGCAATGGCGGCTCGAACGAACTGGCCTTCACTGACCGTGGCGGCGTGAAACGCGTCGGTGCTGAGGTAGACGCAGCTACACTGGGCGAGCACCTCGTTGACCCAAGGGGACGGCCCGCGGGGCTTGGCCCAAACGCCGCTGGTGAAGACCACTTGGACCTTGCCCGACTCGGCGAAACGCCGCGACGCGTGCAGGAGCCCTCGCCGCTCAGTGAAAGGCTCGCCGCCCGAGATTCCGACAACCTCGATTGATGGCTGCTTGCAGATCCAGTCGACAATTTCGTTGAAAAGGTCGAAGTCGCTAATTGTCGCGCTGTTCGGCCTCGAGTCGACTGAACAATGCGCACAGCCGACTGGGCAGCGGTCCGTGATAAACAAAAGCATCGAGCGCCCGCGAGCGCCGCGGATCCGATCGATTTCGTTGTGTTTCAGCGCCCGCTTCCTGAGGCCAATCATGCCGGCGCTCCAAGCGCGGCTAGCTCCGCGTACCGTGGCACACCGTAACGGCGGGCGAAGGCTAGCGCGCCCGCCCGCCGCTGCAACGCCGAAACTTGTTCCTCGATCACCGCCGTGGAGGGCTTGGCCATCAGGTTCTGGACCTGCGTCTGTATTGCAGGGTTCCCCGATAGTTTCATGCACGTGTTGCAGTATCCATTACAGCCGACTGCGCCATCAAGATGGCGGTCTGCGAGATACTCAGGGCCGAACAGGCGAATGGCACGCATCATCTTGGAGGCCAGAGTCCGCGTTCGCACCGTTGCCCAATCGTCCGTGCTCGCGTGGCCCAGCCGCAGATGCGCGGGCACTTTGTAGAGCGCATCGTCGTTGCCGCATGCGACAATGGTTCCGTCCCATCCGACCACCGGCCATGCGGCCATCGCGCACGGATTAGCCTCTATCTCGTACTGTCCAACAGACTTACGAGAGCTGAGCCAACTGCGCGCGCGTCCGAAGTAAGACACCACGTTCACCAGCATGGGCACTCGAGAGTTAAACGCACGTTGCACGTCGTCGATCAGGTCATCTAGGTAGGGGTCCGCAGCATGTTGCCCAACGACGTGCAGGCTTACGTCGATGCCCTCGTTGAGCACAGACTCGAGTACGCGAAAAACGTCGGTTCTTGGCACCTCACGCTCGTGGAATACATCGATGCTGGCTGAGAAATGATGCAGCGCTTTGATCGCCACCTTGATGGCGGGGGGAATTTGCCTAGACCGGGCGAAGAATAGCCCTGACAGCGCGGTCGCGCGCGTGCCGACCTCAGTTGCCCGTTCGGCGAGCTGGCGCACGAGCTTTGGCCGCAGCATCGCTTCGCCACCCGACATGGCGAGCACTTCAGGCCGGCAACCTGGAACGAAGGTGTCCACGAATCGTGTGAAGAGCCCCGCTGGGGGCTCATTGCTCAACATCGTTGACGATGTCGAACAATGAGCACACGTCAACGGACAACGTTGCGTTAACCCAAGCGACACTCCAGCAGCAGGGACGGAACGAAGAGCTAGTAACTCAACCAGGTGCATGGCGTGACCTCGTTGATGCCACCTAAGCCTATCGTTTTCCGTCCCAGCCGCGAACTCCCCTCAGACCGTCTACCAGACGAAGCCACCCACCGTGCCGGCAGCATCTTTAAGTTTGGCCTCTAGACCTGAGTTGAGTTTCTCCTTGATGGACCCAAGGATTGCGATTTTGTCCTCGTCTAGCAACTCAAGTTGCGCTTGAAGAGGTTCGCTAAGAACCGCCACTTGGTGAGTAGCTTGTAACCTAACCACTCTTTTAGTCAGCCCTGTAGACATGAGAATATTCCTTTCGGTTTTTGGCAAATTTGCCAACAATGATTTGATCACTTCAGTCCAGCCTTGATCTGTGAAATATTTCACATCTTTTCTGTGACATATTCACATTCTATCCTGGACAGCGTCCGGGCGAGGCGGCACTGGCGCAAACGGCGGGGGACAGGCCGAGAGACAACAGGCGTATTCCAATCGGTGCCTTGAATAAAGAAGCGGAACGCTACTCAGGCGATCCGCAGTAACTGCGCGGCTGTGATCGAGAGACCCAGCTTCTCCCAAACGATCCCATCGCCAGCCTCATTCAACACCCATTCCTGCCGGTCTTTGGGTTTCGCCCTGTAGAGCTTCGGGAACCACGAGAGCGGCACGGCGATCACCCGCTCGTCGTACAGATCAACACGCAGGCGGTACCGCTGCACCGAGGCGCGCTTGATGCGGAGGTCTGGGCCGGAAGGCGGGGCAGTTTTAGAACCCTTGCGGCCTTGGATTTGTTCTGCCTGAGAACGGCTGAAAGGCTCTTGAAGCCCTTCCAAGGCACGCCACCGCGCTGAAACTGCCAGATCGAAGGCCTTCTTGTCCCCGTGCTTCGCGATCGAAAACTTCACCCTCTGCGTCTTGCCCGGAACCGTCGGCCAGAACGCGACCCAATGCCCACTCCCGTACTTGCAGACTCCCGGTACCCCCGAGGTGTTGTTCTTCCGCAGAATGCTCGAGTACTCGGCGCGCGTGAGTCCCATGTGCTCCTTGATCAAACGCCCCCGGTACGTGCTGGCAGCTCTGTAGGCCTCGCTTTTACCCCCGTGAACGCCATCGGCGAAGTGCTTGGTGAAGACTTGCTTGCGGCGCTGGGCGAACACTATCCAGCCGTGCGTGCCGTTGCGCTCGTTATCCGTGCGGTAGATGCCTGCCGAATTGCCGTGCGTCATAGTCTTTTGTTTACACCATTGGGTTAACTGTGCAAATATCCATATCGTAAAGATCCTGAATGTGCCTTAGCTTTATATGTGTGGCCGTTTCGCCCGATTCTCTCCCCTCCAGAAGTTCGCCGAGCTTTTCGGCGTAGAAGCCGGATTCAGCCTGATCCCGCGCTACAACGTCGCGCCCACCCAGGCAGCGCTCACCGCGAGGAACACCCCGCAAGGCCGCCGCGAGCTCGTGACGCTGCATTGGGGCTTAATTCCGTTTTGGGCCAAGGAGCATAAGATCGGCTACAGCACTATCAATGCCAGAGCCGAGACGGTGGCAACTAAACCCTCGTTCCGGGATGCTTTCCGGCAGCGCCGCTGCCTCATCGCCGCAGACGGCTTTTACGAATGGAAGCAACTAGATGGCCGCAAGCAGCCCTATTACATCAGCCTCAAGGACCGGAAGCCCTTCGCCTTCGCGGGCCTTTGGGAGCACTGGGAAGGCGGCGGAGAGATCATCGATTCCTGCGTCATCATCGTGACCCAGGCAAACGAGCTGGTCGGACAAATCCACGATCGGATGCCGGTGATCCTCGACCCGGAGGACTACGAGCTGTGGTTAGATCCGGCTACCCAGGAGCCGCGCCTGTTGAACCCATTGCTCCGGCCCTATCCGGGGGAGCGGATGATTGTCTACCCGATCAACACACGCGTGAATAACCCGAAGAACGACGATTGCTCTTTGCTCGCCACCGTGTAGAAGCGGTAAGCCCCTGCCCTCCGAACCGCTCCCGTCACGCCCCTTGCACGCCGTCCTTGGCCAGCAAGGGGCGCGCCGCTCACTGCGCTGTGCCGAGTCTAAGGCCCGGGCGCGTCCTGCCCCCTTCGTGGCTTCGTTGCCGGCCGTCCCTGGCCGGATAGCGGCAGGCTGCGCCCGCCGCTCGCTTCGGACCCGCCG
>JBOIEG010001371.1:0-2760 GCA_050740915.1 Gammaproteobacteria bacterium
GTCCACCCCACCCGCTCCGCGATCCAGTGATGGCGTTGTGCATCGAGATCCTCTTCGATCTCGAGATCACCGATTCGATGAATCAACCCGAGCAACCACTTTTCATCTGAAGACTCCGCGGTGAATATGACGGCGAGCAATATGTATCTCCTCTGCGCATCGTTGCGAACGCTCCCTGAACATGCCCTGGAGCTCGCCCGTCCTGGACGTTCTCGGCGCAGGTGCGAAATCCTTCTTCCCCATCCTTACAGGTTTCGGTGATATCGTTAAGCGTGGAAATTATTGGGTTATTCATACAAAATCCTCCTAGTCTATGGAAAATTACGCTTAAAGGGCGATGACTTTTATTTGAGACCCAATGTCGTTTCTGACATCACTAACCGAAATCGCCGTCCACTCGCGGCGCCCTTCTCTCAGTAACCTCTAGGGAGACTGCCGCGGGCTGGCGTGGTACGGGGCGGTGCACCCCTGCCGCGTCTCCGCCAGCCCGCATCAGATGGCGTCTCAGTTATGCCCTCAGACGACGCCAAGGAACAACAGAATTATGATAACGGTGATTGGTACGCCGAGTAGCCACAGTATGATTGGCATCGTATCTCTCCTGATCATTAAACTAGTATTAAAAAATCATTCCAGCAGATACGCGAATGCGCAAGGCGCCCTCGAAACATTCACCCGGGCCGTGGGCGGCTCCTCCTGCTGACAACAAGGCCGCGGCCCCGTCGCGCCTACGGCTTGCGCCAACCGAGCGAGCCTAGCCTCTCACGGCAGGAAGCATGCCACGCGGAGCGCAGGGAATGATACGACGTCTTATTAACCAGTTAGCCGCGTTGTGCTGCTGAGTCTCATTCTTTGGCGCTCTACGCCAGAGGTAAATATTACCGGCGTACATTGTCACTTTTACCGATTCTACACTTCCTTTCTAAGGCGCGTTTTCATGCGCGTAAACGATCTTCAAATTTCCCCCGTATCGTCGCAACAACCTCGCGCACCGCGGGCCAAGGCTTTCCCCTCCGTTAGCTTCGCGCGCCCTGCGGTGCCTTCTGCAAGGGTTACCGAATTCAGCGGTATTCCTTACTGATCATTCGCCCTGCATCAGACAGATGCTGGAGCACTTTGACTGTCCGATCCGTAACTTATAGTGGTGCGTCAGCATGGCACAAACGTTGCCGATTAAATCCATGTAAGGCTCGCGATTGTCCACACAAGCGTCGGGCGGGTCTTCAGGCTACTTTCTGCGAGAATGAGGATACGTTCATGAATGCGGTAGAGTTGTTGAACGGCGATCATCAAAAGGTGGCGGATCTTTTCGAGCAGGTCAAAGCAACGGAAGATGCGAAGAAGCATGCAAGGCTCTTCGGGCAGATCCAAACCGATTTGGATACCCACTCCCACATCGAGGAGACCATTCTATATCCGGCGCTAAAAGAACACGAAGAGCTCAAGGATATAACGCTTGAAGCCTACGAAGAGCACAAACAGATCAAAACCTTGATCCGTGAAATCGAGCGTCTCGCGGACGGCAGCGAACGATTCGACGCCAAGCTTAAGGTTTTGGGCGAGAACGTCGAGCATCACGTCGAAGAAGAAGAGAATGAGATGTTTCCTAAGATCCACCAACTCTTCTCGAACGAAGAGTTGGACCAGATAGGACGGGAGGCGGAGGCCGCCAAGAAGGGGGTAGGCAAGAAACCGCGAGGTCATTCCACCGCAAAATGAAACAGCGTTTAAGAGAGACGGTCATGCCAAGAGGAGACAAATCAAAGTACACCGATAAGCAGAAGCGTCAGGCTGAGCACATCGAGGAAGGCTACCGCGAGCACGGCGTGCCGGAAGATGAAGCGGAAGCCTGGCGCCTGAGCGACCGTTAACAAGATGACCGGCGGCGGCAAGAAGGACGGTTCCGGCCGCGCCAAGGCCGTCAGCAAGGCTCCGGCGAGGAAACGTGGCAGAAAAAGCGGAGCAACCCTACATCGTATTGTAAAGCGTTAGGAGATCCCCTGTTGCGCGACGCTATCATTCTCCTCCTGCTCGCCAGCTTTTCGATGCTGGGTCTTGCCGCCTGTGGAGAACGCGCGACATTGCCGGTGCAGGCGGGAATCGGCCCGCAGCCGACGTTGCCGTCGCCGAATCCCACGCTAATCCCCACCGTCAACATCGCTCCGGCGAAGGGATGGCCCGCCGGTACGACCCCGACCGTCGCCGCCGACCTTGCTGTGAGCGCTTTCGCAACCGGCCTGGATCATCCGCGCTGGCTCTATGTGCTTCCCAACGGCGATGTACTCATCGCCGAAACCAACGCCCCACCGAAGCCCGAGGACGGGAAAGGCATCAAGGGCTGGGTCATGAAGCGGCTCATGAAGCGCGCGGGTGCGGGCGTTCTAAGCGCCAACCGTATCACGTTGCTGCGCGACGCCGACGGGGACGGCAGGGCGGAAACGCGAAGCGTCTTTCTGCAAGGGCTGAATTCGCCCTTCGGCATGACGCTCGTCGGCGGCGATCTCTATGTCGCCAACACCGATGCGATCGTGCGCTTCCCGTATCGCGACGGCGAAACGCAGATCACCGCGCCCGGAGTAAAGATCGTCGATCTGCCCGCAGGTCCCCTCAACCATCACTGGACCAAGAATGTCATCGCAAGCCGCGATGGTTCACGCCTTTACGCAACGGTCGGCTCGAACAGCAATGTGGCCGAGAACGGGTTGGAAAAGGAGGTCAACCGCGCCGCAATTCTCAAAGTCGATCCTGCCACAGGCCGCT
>JBOIEG010001372.1:0-6750 GCA_050740915.1 Gammaproteobacteria bacterium
ATCTGCTGCGCTCGGGATATCGTGTTCCGGCGGTGCTCGGGATCCTCATGTATTTCACTATACACTCCGGTTGCTCGTCTCATCCTTGAGACTCGCCCCTGCGGGGCTTGCGCGCCGTTTCGCTCCCGGCGAAACGCTCCTCCGCTCCGGCGGAACACGACCTCCCTTCGCTCGCGACGATTTTTTCACAAGCTCTCAGTGATGACTGGTTTGTTCACGGGTTAGAACAAGGAACGATTGAGTGCCATGTGCACCCATATGCTGAGCGCATAGCCGAGCGCGATCGCCCACGTCCAACGGAGGTGAATGAAAAAAGTGTATACGCCGCGGGCCTGACCCATGAGCGCCACGCCTGCCGCGGAGCCGATCGACAGTAGCGAGCCGCCGACGCCGGCGGTCAGTGTCATGAGCAGCCACTGGCCGGGAGACATTTCCGGATCCATGCTGAGCACGGCGAACATAATAGGTATGTTGTCCACGATTGCCGATGCGATGCCAACAAGGATATTCGCCGTCGTCGGGCCGAGATCGGCATACGTTGATTGGGCGAGCATGGCAAGGTAGCCAAGCGCTCCCAGGCCGCCCACGGAGATGACGACGCCATAGAAAAACATGAGGGTGTCCCACTCGACACGCTTCATGCTGATGAAGATGTCGAACGGCCCCCATCGTCATTGACAATCTCTCGCAGAGAGCCGTTTGAGTAGAAGGAAACCGGTTATTCCCGCCAATAATGAAGTGAGCAATATAGCCATCTTGGATCCCGCAATGATCTCCGGTTGATCAAAAGCCAGGATGGTGATGAAGATCGACATGGTGAATCCGATACCTCCAAGAAAGCCAGCGCCGGTAATGTGTTTCCAGGATAGTTCATCGGGCCGTTGCGACAGCCTGGTCTGGACGGCCAGCACACTGAACAGAATGATACCCAGAGGTTTGCCGATGAACAGTCCGGCGAAAATACCCAGGCTGTTGGACGTCATCAGCGCCGCAAGCCAGCCAGCTTCCAGGGCCACGGCGGTATTGGCCAGCGCAAAGATCGGCAGAACGATGAACGCCACCGGTTTATGCAGGACGTGTTGCAGGCGCCAAGAAGGTGATTCCTCATCATCACCGGCAAGCGGGATAGCGAAGGCGAGCAGCACGCCCGCCAATGTCGCATGCACTCCGGAATGAAGGAGGCAGTACCACATGATAAGCCCAAGAATAATATAAGGCAGCAGCCTGGATACATGCAGGCAATTCAGCACCAAGAGCATCGTGAATATTGCATTGGCCAGCAGGAGATAAGTCAGCGATAGCTCTCGAGCATAAAAAAGAGCGATGACGATGATCGCTCCCAGATCATCGATGATGGCCAGCGCGGTCAGAAATATTTTAAGCGACACCGGAACTCTGTTGCCCAATAGTGCCAGCACACCCAAGGCGAAGGCGATGTCCGTGGCCATCGGTATGCCGAGCCCCGGCTGCGTATCAGTCCCATGATTGAGCAGAAAATGCAGCAGTGCAGGCGTTACCATGCCGCCAATGGCGGCAACCACAGGGAAGGACGCCTTTTTAAAATCAGATAATTCACCGATACACAACTCTCTCTTAATCTCCAGACCAACCAGCAAAAAGAATATGGCCATCAAGCCATCGTTGATCCAATGTTCGACGAAGTTGCCGACCTTGCTGTGCAGAAAACCCAAGTACATTGCACCGAGCGGTGAATTAGCCACAGCCATCGAAATAACAGCGCACAGAATCAGGACAATCCCCGTAAACCGCTCGCTTTCCGTAAACTCAAGGAAGAGCCTGGACAGTTTGAGGTGAGCGGATTTTATCAACCTAAATTCCCTCCGATTTATCGATCGTGAACCAAGCGCGCCAGGATGAGACCATAAAACCCCTCGCTGGAGGGACCGCTGAAGCTCCAGCCCAGGTGCTCTCCGCACTGCGCGCACACGGCGATCCGCCAGCTAAAACCGGGGAACCAGGTATATTCCGAGGTCGTTTCTCCGAACTTGGCGCAGCCGGGCGCTCAGCCAAAGGAACCGAAGCGAAAGCTTAAGCCATGGGGGTTTCGGCGCAGATGCTCATGGGAGCCTTGCACCGAGATGCGCTGCGCCTCATAGGTGATGGCATGCCCGCAAACGCCGCAGCGCAGCGGCCTTGCTTCGTGGGTTTGGGCCTCACTCTGCTCAGGGGAGACCGCATCGTGAGAGGATACGTCGAGCACCAAAACTAGCTCTCCCTTATATCAACATACGCAGGCCGATGAATGCAAGCAAGATAGCGAATAAGCGCTGTAATGTCTCCATCGGAAGGGCGTGGGTAAGGCGTGCCCCTAAGGGCGCGCACGGGACGCTTGCGGCTGCGATCCCAAGGACGGCCGGCCAGTACACGTAGCCGCTCGCCCCAGCAGGCAGTTTCGGGTTATCCCATCCCGCGGTGATAAACCCCAACGAACCTGCCAAGGCGATGGGCAAGCCACAGGCCGCGGAGGTCGCAACCGCCACCCGGATCCTCACGTTACACCACACCAGGAACGGCACCGTAAGCGTGCCGCCGCCTATCCCAAAAACCGCCGACAGGGCGCCGATCAGGGTGCCTACACCGATCATCCCGGCCCGTCTGGGCAAGCCTCGCTGCGGCGAAGCGCGCACGCCGAAACCGAGCTGTGCCGCGACAAGCAACTCGAATAAGCCAAAAGCCAGGCGCAGCGCGGGTGTCGGAAGCCGGTCGGCGACCGCGGCGCCGCCGAAGGCCCCCAGCGCGATCCCCGGTACTAGCACCGCCACCACACGCCACAACACTGCGCCGTGTTTGTGATGGGCGTAGCTCGAGGCGAGGGCGGTGAACGCGACTGTCGCTAATGAGCTGCCTAGCGCGAGGTGCATCACGATTTGTTCAGAAAAGCCCAATGCGCCAAACAAGAAAAAAAGGGCCGGAACGATCACCAAGCCACCGCCGACACCCAATAAACCAGCAAGCACGCCGGCCACGGCGCCCAAGCCCAGATAGGCCACGACTACCATCCCCTCGATCGCCATAACGCCTATTGTAACGAGCACCCGCACAAACGGGTTGGTCCTGGGGCCCAGAGATGGGAAAATTCCCCCTTAAAGCGTATTTCACGAGTGGAGCTACCATGAAATCCAAGATGATCCTTATGTTAGGAGGAACGGGCTTTGTCGGCACCCACATCGCCAACCGCCTTACCCGCGAAGGCTATCGGGTACGCGCCCTGACCCGCAGCCGCGAACACGGACGCACGCTTTGGATGATGCCAACCGTGGATCTGATCGAAGCCGATATCCACGATCCGGCCATCCTGGAAACACAGTGTCGGGGCTGTGAGGCGGTGATCAACCTGGTGGGGATCTTGAACGAACGGGGCGATGACGGAAGTGAATTCCACCACGTCCACGCAGAGCTGCCGCGCAAGCTTATCGAGGCCTGTGAGAAGACGGGGATCCAGCGCTTGTTGCACATGAGCGCCTTAAACGCCGATCCCCAAGCTGGCGCGAGCCATTACCTCAAGAGCAAGGGCGAAGCGGAAAACATCATCCGCGAGGCGGGTGCGAGCGGACTCCAATTCAGCCTTTTTCGGCCATCGGTGATCTTCGGTCCCGAGGACAGTTTCTTCAATCGTTTCGCGCGGCTGCTGCGCTTGGCCCCGTATTTCTTTCCCCTGAGCTGTCCTTTCGCTCGATTTGCCCCCGTCTACGTCGGAGATGTCGCGCAGGCTTTTGTCAAGACCTTGAAGCTCCCGGCTGCCTCCGGAGCGAGCTATGACCTTTGTGGGCCAAGACGATACCTGCTGCTCGACCTGGTGCAATACACAGCGGAGCTGATCGGGGTCCGTCGGCGCATCATCCCACTACCGGACGCGGCTTCGCGCCGTCTAGCCGGGTGGATGGAGCGGGTGCCGGGAAAACCGTTTTCGCTCGACAATTACCGCTCACTGCAAGTCGATAGCGTGTGCCGCGGCGAGAATGGCTTGCAACAGCTGCATATCGAGCCGACTTCTTTAGAGTCGGTGGTGCCGCCGTATCTGGGGAAGGGTGGGACGCGTGCGGGTTATGCGGATTTTCGCAGCGCAGCTCGGCGGCAGTGAAGTTCTACCAGGTCGGGGGAGCCGTTCGGGATAAGCTCCTCGGTCGACCCGTGGTCGACCGCGACTGGGTGGTCGTGGGGGCTACATCGGAAGATCTCATCGCCTTGGGCTATAAGCGGGTCGGGGCAGAGTTTCCGGTTTTTCTGCATCCGCAAACGCACGAAGAATATGCCTTAGCGCGCACCGAGCGCAAGGTCGCGCCGGGTTACAAGGGTTTTGAATTCACGGCCTCTCCTGGGGTCAGCTTGGAAGAGGATCTGCGGCGCCGCGATCTCACGATCAACGCCATGGCCGACGATGAAAGCGGTCGGCTTATCGACCCTTTTGGCGGCCTGGAAGACCTGCGCAAAGGCGTGCTGCGCCATGTATCCCAGGCCTTTGTCGAAGACCCGGTGCGCATCCTACGGGTGGCGCGTTTCGCCGCCCGGTTCGGGTTCAGGGTGGCCGATGAGACGCTCACGTTGATGCGCGACATCGTGCGCGCGGGAGAGGTCGATGCGCTGGTACCCGAGCGAGTATGGTTGGAGTTAGAAAGAGCCTTGGGTGAGAAGCAAGCGCGGCGGTTTTTCGAAGTGCTGAAAGAATGCGAAGCGCTGCGCTCGCTCCTCCCCGAGCTCGATGCGCTTTTTGGAGTCCCGCAGCCAGCGCGTTACCACCCCGAGATCGACACCGGGGTGCATGTATTGATGGTATTGGACCAAGCCACGCGCTTGAGTGATGATACCCGAGTGCGCTTCGCCGCTTTGGTCCATGATCTGGGCAAGGGAACCACGCCGAAGGACGAGTGGCCCAGCCACAAAGGCCACGAGCTGCGGAGCGCGGCATTGATCGACGCGCTGTGCCGCCGCGTTCGCATTCCCAATGAATACCGCGATCTGGCGAAACTGGTGGCGCGCTACCACTCCCATTGCCACCGCTTGGCAGAGCTGCGGCCCGCTACCGTGTTGGACACGCTGAAGGCGCTCGATGCCTTTCGCAAACCCGAGCGGTTTCAGCGATTCCTGCTTGCGTGCCAGGCCGACGCCCAAGGGCGCGGGGGCCTGGAGGATAAGCCCTATCCCCAAGGGCAGCGATTTCTCGAGGCCTGGCATGCCGCGAGCCGGGTTGATGCCCACGAGCTGGTGGAAAAAGGACTTGAAGGCCCCCAGATCGCGGAGGCAATCGACAGGCTGCGCTTAAAAGCGCTAACCGCGGTACTGGCTTCACATCGCTTACAGGGAAAGCCGCCATAAGCACGCCAATCACTCAAGCCACGCACCCGTTTCTTGAACAGGAGGCAAGGAGAGCTATAAAGCAAAGAACCCTACAGACTCTTGGGTTGACGAGTATTCCCTTCGACTAATCGAGCGTCTGCCGGTAACGCTTCACGCCGATGGTTAGCGCGATAGCAGCAAAAAGCGCGATTTGCCAAAGCTGCGGGGCAACCTCTTCTAGGCCGTTGCCTTTGAGTAGGATGCCACGGACGATCCGCAGAAAATGGGTGAGCGGAAGCAGCTCGCCAATTATTTGCGCCCAGTGGGACATGCCGCGGAAGGGGAACATGAACCCGGAAAGCAGCAGTGACGGCAAAAAGAAAAAAAATGACATCTGGATGGCCTGGCGCTGATTCTGGGCCACGGTGGAAAAGGTGATGCCGACCGCCAGGTTTGCGGCAATGAATACCAGCACTACCGCAAGCAGCAGGCCGAGATCGCCGACCATCGGCACGTAAAAAAGATAGCGTGCGGCGATGAGAATGAGCCCCACCTGGACATAGCCCACGAGGATGTAGGGGATGATCTTGCCGATCAGCACCTCGAACGGGCGCGTGGGCATGGAGAGGAGGGTTTCCATAGTGCCTGACTCGCGTTCGCGTGTCATGGCAAGCCCGGTGATCATGACCATGGTCATCGTGAGCACGACCCCCATGAGCCCAGGCACGATGTTGTATTGGGTGATGGCTTCGGGATTGTACAGCGCGTGGATGCGGAGCTCGACCGGGCCCTCAGTGCCGGCGAGAAACGCGAGCGGGCCTTTGAGATCGTTTTGCAGTGCTGTATTCAGCAGCGTGCCCAAGGAGCCGAGGGCATTGCTGGTGGCGGCGGGATCGGTCGCGTCCGCTTCGACGAGAACGGCGGGTCTGTCGCCACGAAGGAGATCGCGGGTGAAATTATTCGGGATATTGACCACGAACTGGACTTCGCCCCGCGCGAGCACCTCGTGCCCTTCGGACTCCGTCTCCACCTGCCGGACGAAATCAAAATACTCGCTGTTCCGAATCGCATGTAGCAACGTGCGGGCCTGCGGGCCATGGTCGGCCAGGAGCACGGCGGCAGGCAGGTGTTTCGGGTCTGAATTGATGGCAAAGCCGAAGAGAACAAGCTGGATCAGCGGGATCCCGACCATCATCGCGAAGGTCACGCGGTCACGGCGCATCTGGATGAACTCCTTCACGACCATCGCGCAGAACCGCGCCAAGGAAAATCCGACACGCCGCTTCATGACGAAAACCTGTCCTGCGCTTTGTCCATCAGGTGAATGAACCCTCCAGTTGCATAAATTCTGTTGTGTAGTGGCAGAAAATGGCGTCGATTAAGGGTTTCAAGGAGTTTTAAGCTTTTCGCTGGATATCACCGTGGGTGACGTCTAGAGATCCGACAAAAAGGCTG
>JBOIEG010001373.1:0-2457 GCA_050740915.1 Gammaproteobacteria bacterium
ATCCCCATGTCTCCAGCTGCGTGCGTTCAGCCGGCTGCAACTTGATCGCCACGCTGGTGTTCGGCATGAGCGAGACCATAGCAATCACTGGAAAGTCTGTAAAGTTATTTAAGGGACACTACACTAGGGGATACGCAGTTTCACGAGCTATACGGTGCTCCCGTTTTCCTCGGCGGGAGGGTTTCCAATGTACTTGCTAAAGTGGCTATTCGGCCCGCACCCCAGCGTCTCTTCGGCTCAGAACTCCTGGCTAGGGTGATACGGTGGAACAACCACACGAATCGATTGCCGATCATCCATATGGGCGACGCAATCGACGTATCTTGTCGGACCGAGTGGGATCGTTTTGCGCGACTGATGCAAACATCAAACGTAGAGTGGGTTATGGTTCCAGGGAACCATGATGGCTACTTCGAAGGGATAATATGCCCCGAGGAGGAGCATGTCGGCCGCGACTGGGCCGCCGATAGAAAAACCGACAACTCTTACTATGGAAACCTGAGTTGGGATTTACGCTGCAACGCGGAGGATGACCAGCGCACCCTCGTCGGAAAAAACCTAAACCCCGATCAGCGTAGCAAACTAAGGTACAAGAACCTAAGAAAACAGCAGTTCATTGACGCTTACCGTAAGGCCGTCGGCCTTCAAATTAATGGCTGTGGGAACCTTAAAGAGGCGAATGACGAAGTGGCTGGGACGAAAAGCGGCCATACAAAGCTTATACGGTGTGCTGTTTGGAAACTAACGCCGGAGACGCCTTGGAAATCCTTTCTGCTTCAGGTCGTTGATATAAGTGGTGAACAGCCGGATTGCAACCTCACTAACCGGTGTGCCAAAACGTGGGGCGTACTTCTCGATACGAGCCAATTCCTAGAATACCCAAAGTTATCGCGGTCCCGTAACGCGGGACAAAGGGGTGAATTTTTGAAGAATCAAGTAGAGGCAGCAGAGCAACTGATTGCTGCTATTAAAACCGATTCTTCAGAATCTCGCTTCGTGCTGATTGGCCACCACCCAATACGTGAACTCGAACCAGCGAAGATGCTCCTAAAGCGATTAATTGACGCGGGGGCCGAACCGTTTTATGTATCTGCTCACACTCATGAAGGCTACTGGGAGAATCATACCGTCGGACGTACCGACATTCTGGAGTTGAATGTTGGTTCCCTGCTCGATGCTCCAGTGCATTTCCGAGATTTCCAACTATTGGAAGCGTCCGGTCAATATGTGGTTTCTTCCAAACCGTATCTCTTCAGCACAAAGCTCCCAAAAGGAAACACCACGCCATTTGATCTGACGTGCGCGGAAGATTGGCTTTCACATTATCGAGAACGCCGATCTTCCAAAGACGAGAGAGTCAGATTAAATGAGTACACTACGGGTAAAATATGGGGTCATCTCTTAGCGCCAAAAGAAGCCCAGTGGGAGGATCAGATCCAAAATCTAAAAGCCGAGCTTTTAGAGTATAAAGAACTCCACTCGAGGTGTTCTAGAGGTATATCCGAATACGACGAGCTCATCAAGGAGATCGAACGGTTGTATCGTTACAACCCCAGGTACGGAACGGATAGCGGTCGTTTCGAGTATCAATACCAGCTACGCAGACTCCGCGAGTTCGAGGACCAACGAACGAACGGTGTCGAATGCGCTAGCCTGTATAAGGCCTGTCTCGCCGTGGAGGCGGCCAACCATGACCCCGATTATCCAAAGCTTCAGGATGCGAGCAAGATGAATCGACAAAAAGCCTGCATAGCACGTGAGCGAGCTATAGCTGGGGAACCAGTCTGCAAAAAGAGCAGTCGGTAGGCGCGAGGAAGTACTGTCTTAAGGGGGATGCAACGGACGCGGAACTGAACGACTCAGCTTGTCGGTATGGTGAAAATGGTCGGAACGATGTTCTCGGTTACGTCGGGACTCGTGCGTAAAAGGAGTTTCTAGGGGAAACAACGATCACTGCACGTGGGGCGGCGGCGAGCAAGGAATTGAAAGTTGCATCGTCTGGCAAGAATAGCTTCATGTCGCGCTTGGTCCCGGTTAAGAAAATGTACGGCCTCCAGCGAGGAGCCATGGAAACCCTTGGCGCCGAAGACAACAACGCACGCGCATTAGCCTCGTCAATCGTGGGAGTCGTTATGCAAACGAGTAATAAAACCGGGCGACGGAGTGTCGCTACACGCTACATACGACATAGTCGAGGGCGAATGGCTCCTGCGTGGCGAAAAGCGTGCAGCCATGCGATCTGGAGGTCTATTGGTATACTCCAAACGTCCCGCCGGAATCGTCGATGCGGGTGCCGCTGATGGGCGGCTGCTGTTCCAATGTAAGCGGTTACTGAACCCCACCCTGTTGATCAGCGGGTTAATGGATTAAGCTCGTTCGGTTTGAGGTTATGAGGGAGCAGCGTTTCGATTTGGGCAACGGTGCTGGCCTTGGGTAGCTCGGTAAAAACGGGGCATA
>JBOIEG010001374.1:0-2041 GCA_050740915.1 Gammaproteobacteria bacterium
TAAGGGTGTGGGCGAAGCGTTGACAGGGGTACGCGCAGGCCAGGTATTGAGCCGCGTAATACATGCCCCGTGGCGAAAGCTGCGGGTGGTCCGGGGTGCCGAGGCTGTGGAGATAAGCCGAAGGCCACATTGGTGCTGCCGCATTGGCGAGGCAGTGCTGAACCCCGCGCGGTCACAGACCCTGCGCATGCGCGCAAACATCTCGTTCGGGAACCGGGAGGTCCCGCGATCTTGTGCTGCGCGCTGGGAAGCGTCGTGGGCACAGCGCATCGTGAAGCCCAAGGGCACACGACGATGAGCAACAGAGGCGGGAAGTCGGATCGCTGCGTAGTACCGCAGAAGCTGTCGAACAAGGCCGTGGGTGAAACCCCTGCGGCGGCGGAGGCGGTGGAGGGAAGGCGGCGAGCCAAGGGCAATGCCGTGGAGCTGCGCATGTCCCGGAGATCGAACCGGGCCTATGACGTGGAAACCGCGCTCGATGGCATACGACAGACGGCAAGAGGCAGACGCGGGGCGAAGTTCACCACGCTGATGCAACACATCTACGCGGTCGACAGACTTCGGCAAGCGTACTTCGCGCTCAAGCGCGATGCGGCGCCCGGAGTGGACGGCCAGACCTGGCAGACGTACGGGCAGGCGTTGGAAGCGAGACTTCTGGACCTGTCCGACCGGCTGGCCCGAGGGGGCTACAAGCCCCAGCCTGTGAAGCGGGTGTACATCGACAAGGCCGCCGGCGGTAAGAGACCGCTGGGCGTGCCCGCGTTGGAAGACAAGCTCGTCCAGCGCGCCACGGCCGAGGTACTCAACGCCATCTACGAGCAGGACTTCATCGGGTTCAGCTACGGCTTCAGGCCCGGCAAAAGCGCGCACAACGCGCTGGACGCCGTGACGGTAGGGGTGTGCACAAAGAAGGTGAGCTTCGTTCTCGATGCAGACATAGCCAAGTTCTTCGACACGATCGAACACGACTGGCTGGTGAAATTCATCGAGCACCGAGTGGCCGACGCGCGCGTGGTGCGGCTGATCAAGAAATGGCTGCACGCGGGTGTGCTGGAAGACGGACAGGTCCGGCAAAGCGAGCTGGGTACGGTGCAAGGCGGCAGCATCAGTCCGCTGTTGGCCAACATCTACCTGCACTACGCGCTGGACCTGTGGGTCAAGCAGTGGAGGGACAGACACGCCAGGGGCGAAGTCATCATGGTGAGGTATGCCGATGACTGGGTTGCGGGGTTCCAATTCCGCGACGACGCCCACAAGTTCCAAACAGCGGTGGCCCACAGGCTGGCGCAATTTGGACTGGCGCTGCATCCCGAGAAAACGCGGCTGATCGAGTTCGGGCGCTTCGCGCGCGAGAACCGCAGCCGCAGGGGACAGGGCAAGCCGCAGACCTTCGACTTCCTGGGATTCACCCACTGTTGTGGGCAAACCAGGAAGGGCAAGTTCATGGTGCTGCGGCTCACGAGTGCCAAACGCCTGCGAGCCAAACTCCAGGCGGTCAAGATCGAACTCAGACGGCGCATGCACCGACCCATCAAAGAGCAGGGGCAGTACCTGCGCGCGGTGGTGGCCGGGCATGGCCGGTACTTCGGCGTGCCCAACAACGGCGCGCGGCTGAGTGTGTTCCGCTTCCAGGTGGCACGGCTGTGGCAGCGCACGCTGTGCAGGCGCAGCCAGACGCATCACCTGAACTGGCGTCGAATGCATCGCTGGATCGTGCACTGGCTTCCTACTCCTCATATCTGCCACCCGTACCCGAACCAGCGTCTGATCGTCACGACCCAAGGCAGGAGCCGTATGCGGTAGTCCCGCTCGTACGGATCTGTGGAGGGGGTGCTGGGTGACTGGCATTCCTACTCCGACTGCACGGCTGTCTACGCAGCCGCTTTCATTGTCTTGGGCAAGCCGGCACGCCACAGGCTGCCGTGCAAGGTCTCTCCATCGAGCCAGTTTGCCAGTTGCGCGCACAAGCCGATCCGCCAGCGGATCGGCATGACCCACGGTGTCGGCCAGGCCCATTAAGCCCGGCCAGCCAGTCCAGGTT
>JBOIEG010001375.1:0-1312 GCA_050740915.1 Gammaproteobacteria bacterium
GTCCATTTTTCCGATCATTCCCTTCGACTCAGACGCTCAGGGCAGGTTCGTTAAATAGACGCTATTCGCCTCAAATGATCGAAAAACTGTCCTCGATTTCCCACTCGCCTCGCTACGATCCCTTAAATCCGACAGGCTCCTAGGCCGATGGATCTGCATCGGATCGGGGTCAAGTGCTTTTTCAGGGACGGCGCCACCCTCCCCTTGCATGAATACATTCCCATCTTTCACCGCTGGATCCAGACCGGAGCACTGGATGACCTGTTGATCGATGTGGCTGACTACAGCCACGTCCATGCCGGACCCGGGATCTTGCTCGTTGCCCACGAAGGCAACTACGGTATCGACGAGACCGGTGGCCGACGCGGTCTGGTCTATTACAGCAAGCGCCCTCTAGATGGTCAGCTCGCTACGCGCCTGCAAACTGCATGCAAAAAGCTGCTCACAGCCTGCACGCGACTGGAGCAGGAGCCGGAGCTACGAGGACGCTTGTATTTCCTCGGGAACGAGTTACAGATCTTTGCCAATGACAGGCTAACAGCCCCTAATACCGAGGAAACACTGGCCGCCTTGGCGCCCGCCATAGCCGAATTGCTTTCAGCACTAAACTTGGATAGCGATTACCGTCTTTCCCGTGAGTCAGATCCAAAAGAACGATTCGCCGTCACCGTAACGTCTTCTATCCCGGTCACCGTGAAAACCCTCTTGCAACGCCTATAGGGCACTTCGACTAATTCGAAGTGCCCGGCAGGGATATGCTGCACGTGTTTTAAACAAGTAACTGTTTGAAAAATAGAGCAAAGCAAAAATCACTTTTTTTCTTTGCGATTCGAAAAGTTCCATGGATGGAATTTTTCGGCCACTCCCTCTCGGATTCGAAGACCTAAACAAAGAGAGCGGATAAATCCGCTCTCTTTTTGGCGTAGGCGCTTACGCTAAGCTACTTCTCGTCTCCTGCGGACCATTTGAGAAGGTAAAAACCACCTACGCCGAGAATTATCAGCACGAGTATGATCGTCATCACATTGTCCATAGCCATACCTCCGTCAGCTATTGTTTTATTTGAAGCAATTATAACCCGCCAGAATGGAATCAGCTTCCCATCCCCGGTTCCATTATAAAACACTACTCAAGGATTGGGTCAATAAGGAAGATCCGCCCTGAATCCACCGCTTGCCGGACTAAACACTCAGAGTTTGTGAAAAAACCTACTGCGCTCGGGATCTCGCGTTCCGGCGGTGCTCGGAATCCTCATGTATTTCAATATACACTGCGGTTCCTGCGCTCCGGCGGAACGCGACCTCCCTTCGCT
>JBOIEG010001376.1:0-9317 GCA_050740915.1 Gammaproteobacteria bacterium
GCTCGGGATCTCGCGTTCCGGCGGTGCTCGGAATCCTCATGTATTTCAATATACACTGCGGTTCCTGCGCTCCGGCGGAACGCGACCTTCCTTCGCTCGCGACGGTTTTTTCACAAACTCTCAGTGAAAACATGAGAGTGAGGAATAGGCCGATGTCGGGACAAGAGCTCGAGAGCACCGCAAACTTACTGATCGCCCGGGGAAAAGGTATCCTCGCTATAGACGAAAGCCTGCCTTCGATAAAAAAGCGCTTTGACAGCATCGGTGTGGAGTCCACGGCGGAGACGCGGCGCGCCTATCGCGACCTGTTGATAACGACCAAGGGCGCCGAACAATACGTCAGCGGTATGATTCTGTTCGACGAAACCATCCGCCAATCGACCGCGGATGGAAGGCTGTTTCCCGAGGTTATGACAAAGGCCGGCATTATTCCCGGGATCAAAGTGGACCAAGGTGCCAAAGATCTCGCTGGGCACCCGGGAGAGAAAATCACGGAAGGATTGGATGGCTTGCGAGAGCGCTTGAAGGAATACTATGGACTGGGGGCCCGTTTCGCCAAATGGCGGGCCGTGATCACCATAGAGGAGGGTCTTCCCACGGTGGGATGCATTAACGCAAACGCCCATGCCTTGGTGCGCTATGCGGCTCTTTGTCAAGAGGCCGGCCTCGTCCCCATCGTCGAACCGGAAGTGTTAATGGACGGGTCCAATACCGTTGATTGCTGCTATGACGTGACCGAGGCGACCTTGCGCAGCGTGTTTAACGCGCTCTCTGAGCAGCGGGTGGTGTTGGAACGTTTGGTGCTCAAAACCAACATGGTGGTGTCAGGCAAGCAGTGCGGGACACAAGCTGGGATTGAAGAGGTTGCGGCGAAGACGGTGCGTTGCTTGCGAAACTCGGTGCCGGCTGCGGTCGCCGGGATCGTGTTCTTGTCCGGCGGGCAGAGCGCCCAATTGGCGACCGCCCACCTTAACGCGATCAATGCCATAGCCGGCCAAGATCCGTGGCCGCTCAGCTTCTCATTTGGCCGCGCGCTCCAAGAGCCGTCACTCAAGATCTGGGCTGGAAAGGACGCCAACCGCGAGGCCGCCCAAAAGGCGCTCTATCACCGCGAAAAGTGCAACAGCTTGGCTTGCTTGGGACAATACGCTCCGGCGATGGAACGCGAACTCGCCGCCTAGCTTCCCCCTATCACGACGCTACCAGAATGATGGAGGTCTCAGTGATGCCTAACCACATGAAGGGAGTGGAATTTGGGGTGCTGTATCTAAGGTTCGTATAAAACTAAAACACATTGAAAAGTTGTTGCCCTGGGTCGCTATCGTACTGTGGCTGACGGTGGTATTACGGTGGAGCCTCGCGGTCGGGTCCGGTCTATGCGATTAGGCGTTGTCTCGCCTCCCGGTATTTTGCCGCGGTTTTGGCAATTATCTCCGGTGGTAGCCGCGGCGCGGGAGGTTTCTTGTCCCAACCCAGGCACTCTAGGTAATCGCGCACGAACTGTTTGTCGAAGCTGGGTGGGTTGGTGCCGACCACATACCCATCAGCTGGCCAGAAACGGGAAGAGTCCGGTGTTAATGCCTCGTCGATCAGCACCAGATTGTCTTCCGCGTCCAGACCAAACTCAAATTTGGTGTCGGCAATGATGATTCCCTTCTCCAGGGCATAGGCGGCTGCCTGGCGATAAAGTCCGAGGCTGATATCACGCACTTGTTCCGCACGCGCTGTCCCCAGTAGTTTTGCAGTGGTTGCGAAATCGATATTCTCATCGTGTAGGCCGATCTCGGCTTTGGTGGAAGGGGTGTACAGAGGTTCGGGTAGTTGTTGGGCCAATTCTAGGCCATCTGGCAGTTTGATACCGCAAACAGTGCCCGTGCGCTGATAATCCTTCCATCCAGAACCGATGAGGTATCCGCGCACGATGGCCTCTACCGGAAGCGGCTTGAGGCGGTGCACCACCACAGCCCGTGCTGCGACTAGAGCGCGTTCCTCTGGATACGGTAAAACGGCTTCCAGGGAAACCTCCGCCAGGTGGTTTCTCACCAGCGCTTGGGTGCGCCGGAACCAAAAATCGGAGAGGGCGGTCAGCACCTCGCCTTTTCCCGGTATGGGATCGGGCAACACTCCATCAAAGGCGGATAGCCTATCGGTCGTGACGATCAAGAGGTGGTCATCCCCCGCCGTATAGATATCGCGGACTTTGCCTTTGCTGACCAGCGGCAAGGTGCAAATATTCGAGTCGAACAGGGGGTTAGCGGCAGGTTGGGTATCGTGCTGGTATTCTCGCATGAAGTTCGTGCTTTGATTAATCAGCGGGGTTCTTAGTATACTTTCCGGAGGGTTGCTGCAAGCATGATAGAAAAACCGCGTCGAACGTTAGGAATGCACCATATCGCGCTTAACGTCCGGAATCTCGAGGCCTGCGAACGGTTTTATGTGGAGCTTCTGGGTATGTCAGTGGAGTGGCGCCCGGATATGGATAACGTTTACTTGTGTTCGGGAAACGACAATCTCGCTCTTCATCGCCTAGCGGGCGAGACCGTTCGCGCTGGCCCCCAAGGTCTCGATCATATTGGCTTTATCATCGACTCACCGGAGCAGGTCGATGTCTGGTACCAATTTTTAGACAGCCATAAGGTCCCGATGAAACAGCCGCCGCGCACCCACCGCGACGGCGGACGGAGTTTTTACTGTGAGGACCCCAACCATAACATCGTGCAGATGGTACATCACCCGCCTATCGCGAAGCGCTTAGGCAACGCTTGATGGAGCATCCCCTTCTGTGCAGACGGTGTATACAAACTCCCAAATTTTATGCCCCAATTGCCGGGCGCGAGACTCGTAGCGAGTCAGGGGCCGCCAGCGCGGTCTCGGCGCATACACCGCATCGCCGGCCAAATTGATTAAACCGGTTTCTTGGGCCATGACTTTTTGGATATGAACTGCATAGTCCTCCCAGTCCGTGGCGATGAACAAGCGCCCGTGTTCGCTTAACACGTTTTGCAGCATTTCGACGACCCCAGGCTGGATCAAGCGACGCTTGATATGCTTTCTCTTGGGCCAAGGGTCGGGGAAAAACAGGTAAATGGCCTCCAGCGTGCGCTCAGAGATGCGGCGGGACAATACCCGCACAGCATCATCGGCGAACAAACGTATATTATTTTGGGATCGTTTATGAATGGCTTGTAGCAGGTGGCCAAGTCCTGGTCGGTAGACTTCCACACCGATGTAGTCGTTCTCGGGGCGGATTTCGGCTAGAAAAAGCAAAGTCTCGCCGACGCCGCATCCGATTTCTAGGATCCGCGGCGCCGAGCGGTTGAATACCGCGTCAAACACCAGCGGATCGTCCCCGGCTGGGATCAAATAGCGCTTAGCAAGAGTCGCCAGCGCTCGTCGTTGGGCCGTTGTTATGCGACCTTCTCGGCGAACATAACTACGGACGGGGAGCGTTGTACGCGGAGGAAGTTTTTTAATTCTGATCCTTTTATAGGAGACTTGCTATCGATCGGACCCCGATCCCTCAGAAGAAAGCCCCGTCGATAGGGGAAGAAGCACTGGCATAGGCTCGTCTTGGCATGCGCCCCGCCAAATACGCCTCCCTGCCCGCCTCAACCGCTTTACGCATCGCAGAAGCCATCAACACGGGGTTTTTCGCTTCCGCAATTGCCGTGTTCATGAGCACACCATCGCAACCGAGTTCCAGTGCAACCGTGGCATCCGACGCGGTACCGACGCCTGCATCGACTAGGATAGGCACGCGCGCGTTTTCCACGATAGCCCGAATATTATACGGGTTTCGGATCCCTAATCCTGAACCGATAGGTGCTGCAAGTGGCATGACCGCTACACAACCTAATTCTTCGAATCGCTTCGCCATGACAGGGTCATCATTGGTATAGACCATTACCTTAAACCCTTCCGCGATCAGCGTTGCGGCGGCGGTGAAGGTTTCCGGGATCGCTGGAAAAAGGGTTCTGGGATCCCCCAGCACTTCGAGTTTGACCAGCTCGTGTCCGAGCAGCTCGCGCGCCAACCGACAGGTTCGTAGGGCGGACTCCGCGTCAAAACACCCCGCAGTGTTCGGGAGGATAGTATATCGATCGGGGGGAAGCACATCTAACAGGTTAGGTTGGCCGGGATCTTGGCCGATGTTTGTGCGCCTAATGGCGACGGTTACGATCTCAGCCCCGCTGGCTTCGAGGGCGCGTCGCGTCTGCTCCAGGCTGGTGTATTTGCCGGTACCGACAAGCAGCCTGGACTGATAACGCGCTCCTGCGATTAGGAGCGCATCGCCTGTTTCCTTTGTCTCTGGCACGGCGAGGCGAGTCAGAGCTTTTGAAAAAATCTACTGCGCTCGAAACCTCGCGTTCCGGCGGTGCTCAGAATCCTCATGTATTTCAATATACACTCCAGTTGCTTGTCCCATCCTTGGGACTCGCCCCTACGGGGCTCGCGCTCCGTTTCGCTCCTGGCGAAACGGTCCTGCGCTGCGACGGAATGCGACTTTCCTTCGCTCGCGACAATTTTTTTACAAGCTCTACGCGCTCGGCGGCGAAGTCAAAACGAGGAACATCTGGTTTAAGCGGTGCACGAATCCTGCGGGGTCATCGAGCTTGCCACCCTCGCTAAGCAAGGCTTGGTCGAAGAGGATTTTCGCCCAGTCCTCGAAACGCTGCTCATCTTGCTCCGCCTTCAAGCGCTCGAGGATGGGGTGCTGCGGATTGATCTCCATGATCGGCTTGGCTCCCTTTATATCTTGACCGGCTGCTACGAGCAGGCGCTCCAGATTGGCGCTTAAGGCGCCCTCGCCGGCTACCAGGCAGGCCGGGGAGGTGGTCAAACGACTGCTCAGGCGCACCTCTTCGACCTTATCTTCAAGCAACTTTTTCATTCGCTTTATCAGGTCCTCGTACTCACCTCCTTTCTCCGTGCTCGTCTTTTTCTCTTCGGCATCTTCCAGTTTACCCAGGTCTAGCTCCCCTTTGCTGACGGACCGCAACTCCTTGCCGGAGAATTCCCTGAGGTGAGTGACCAGCCACTCGTCGATCGGATCGGAGAGCAACAATACCTCGATGCCTTTTTTTCGAAATACCTCGAGATGAGGGCTATTCTTTGCCGTTTGGAAGCTGTCGCCAATCACACAGTAGATGTGCTTCTGATCCGCCTTCATCCGGCTGACATAAGCTTCCAAAGATACCTCCGGCTGCTCCTTGTCCTCATGGGTGCTGGAGAAGCGAAGCAGCTTGACGATACGCTCCTTGTTGTCCGGGTCGTCGACGACGCCTTCTTTGAAAACGCGCCCAAACTGCTCCCAGAATTTGCTGTAGGCTTCCGATTTGATGAGATCTTCGATCGTGCCTAACACCTTCTTTACCGACGCCGCACGGATGGTGTCGATGGTCTTGTTCCGCTGCAAGATCTCGCGCGAGATGTTGAGCGGCAGATCATCGCTATCCACCAAACCGCGGACGAAGCGCAGATAGGAGGGCATTAACTGCTGCGCATCGTCCATGATGAACACCCGCCGTACGTAGAGCTGTATTCCCCGTCGGCTGTCGCGATCCCACAGGTCAAAGGGCGCACGCGAGGGAATAAATAACAAGCTCGTGTACTCTAGCTTGCCCTCGACCTGGCTGTGCGCGCGAGCCATGGGGGGCTCGAAGTCATGGGCGATATGTTTGTACAACTCGTTGTACTCCTCATCGGCGATGTCCTTTTTAGGACGCTTCCACAAGGCGGTGGCCGAATTGACGGCCTCGTACCCTTCGCCTTCCTTAGGCATCACGATCGGTGTGGTGATGTGGTCGGAGTATTTCTTGATGATGGCGCGCAAGCGCAAATCGTCGGCGAATTCTTTTGCGTCCTTCTTAATATGCAGCACAACCTCCGTGCCGCGTTTTTTACGTTTCACCGTTTGCATGCTGTATTCGCCCTTGCCGTCCGACTCCCAGCGCACCCCCTCGTCTTCGGTCAGTCCAGCGCGGCGCGTGGTCAGCGTCACCCGGTTGGCGACGATAAACACGGAATAAAAACCCACTCCGAAGCGGCCGATGAGTTGGGAGTCCTTTTGCTGGTCCCCGGTCAGCGCTTTGAAGAACTCCTTGGTACCCGAACGCGCGATGGTGCCTAGATTATCCATTACCTCTTGCCTCGACATGCCTAGGCCGTTGTCTCGCACGGTCACGGTGTTTTGCTTCTCGCTGTAGTCGACCTGGATCTGAAGCTCGCTATCGCCCTCATACCAGCCATCCTTACTCAGGGCCTCGAAGCGCAGCTTGTCACAGGCATCCGCGCCGTTGGAGATCAGCTCCCGCAAGAAGATCTCCGGATTGCTATACAGGGAATGGATCATGAGATCCAGCAACTGCCGGACCTCCGACTGAAATCCTAGCGTTTCTTTCTTTACCTCTATCATCTCGCCGTATTACGCCGTTTTACAAAATCAAAATCCGAATCGTCGAATATTCGTAGACCAGAAACAAACTTCCAACCTCGAGGCGTCGTTTTCGTAATTATCATAAAGAAAGCTATTTTACGATGATGATTCCTACCGGCCACAGCCATTTTATCAGGGCTCCACAGCCTATGGCTAAGAGGAAAACCAGCGGCGAAGGGGAAATGATGTCCGGAGTCTTACGTTTTCCCTTGCCCATGGTCGTCTGCCTTCAAAGGAATTGGTTTAGATTTCCTCATTGCTGGGTGGGGCACGAGCTTGAGTGACCTCAGCAGCCCTATGGGATTCAGTCCCCGCTTAAACAGTTTCCACGCCACCATCCGGGTGATCTGCAAGGTATCCGCGATCGGCCGGTAGTGACTGGCGCGCCCGTTTGGGCTATAAACCGCTTCTACCGTCAACGAAACGGTATAACAGCCGCGCTGTGCGGCATCGATCAAGATCTCGCTCTCGAATACGAAGCTGTCGCGCAGACCATAATACGGTCTAGCGTAGGTAAATAGCTCCGCAGGGTAGAGCCGAAACCCAGATTGGGTATCGCCTACCGGGTAGCCTGCAGCCCAGGAGATCCAAAAGTCGGCAAATCGGTTAGCGAATCGTCTCAACGCCGGCGCTGTTGAGCGGCCGACGAGCCTTGCGGCGAGGACGATTCTGCCAGGGGATCTCTTAGCGGCGCTGATCAGACGTGGGATCTCCTCTGGGTGGTGCTGACCGTCTCCGTCGATGGTGATGATCGACTCGGCCCCGGCTTCGATTGCGAACCGCGCGCCTCGTAGGATGCTCTCCGCCTTGCCTGCGGTGGCCGGGTTGTGTAGCAGCGTGACGGGTAGCCCAGCAAGCCTATCCGCCGTACCGTCGACCGAACCATCGTCGACCACGATGACCCAGCCACAGTAACGATGGGCGCGCGCCGCCGTTTCGGCTATCGTCCTGGCCTCGTTGTACGCCGGGATCACACAAGCGATGCGTTTGAGCTCGCCAGTCTTCATCACCCCATGCCACCGTTGACGGAGATGATCTGGCCGGATATGTACCCGGCCTCCTCGCCGATTAAGAAAGCGGCCAGCGCCGCTACTTCTTCCGGTTTGCCCGCGCGTCTCATCGGCACCAGGGCCTTGATCTGGGCATCATCGAACACGCCTTGGGTCACGCGGCTGGCGATGATCCCAGGGGCAATCACGTTGACGGTGATCCCCCGAGAGGCCACCTCCAAGGCCAGTGCTTTGGTCGCCCCGTGTAGCCCTGTCTTGGCAGCGGCATAGTTTGCCTGGCCACGATTGCCCAAGATCCCAGCCACCGAGCTAAGATTGAGCACGCGGCCCCAACGGGTCTGCATCATCGGTAGCAACAGGGGTTGCGTTACGTTAAAGAACCCATGCAGCGAGACATCGATCACTCGGCGCCACTGCTCTCCGGTCATACCCGCCATCGGAGCGTCGTCGTAGACGCCGGCATTGTTGACTAACACTTGGATCGGTCCGCCCTCCAACAAGTCCTTGACCGTTCGAGCGACCGCGTCGGCATCGGTCACGTCAAACACGGCCGATTCCGCTGAGCCGCCTGCCTTTCGGATAGCGTCGACTACCAGCTCGACGCGTTCTGGGTGCTGGTGCCCATGCACGATCACATGCAACGCGTCCGCCGCGAGGCGGCGACAAATCGCTGCCCCTATGTCCCCACTGCCCCCAGTGACCAAGGCCCGTTTCATCCGCTCTTCTCCGGCGCGACGATGACCAGAACTCTACCACTGACCAATAACCGACCCAAAGCGGAGACTCGGATCGTATAGATCTGATCTCCAACATCTGCCGTCAGCCGCGCCGCGCTGATCTCCAACGGCGATCCGATGGTGTCCAGTCGCGCCACCAACAGTCGTGCATCCTTAAAAGCCGCAAGGTATCCGCGCGTCGGCGGTGCGCCAGCCGCCCGCCTGAGCAAACCGCCATGCACAGCGGCCGCCTGTGCACCGTACTCTAGACCATGAACGGCGGCAAGTCGACCGCGGCTTCGCAGCGGGTTGTTGGGATCTCGATGGGTCTTGCTCACGCACAAAATAGATTCGGCATCCCACCGCTTGACCCCATCCAGCAAACACATGCTGCCGCCGTGTGGCAGCAGGGCGCGAAGTCGCTGTTTGTCGATCAGCATCGCAAGCGCACGATAAGCTGACTCTCTGGAAAATACGGCAGCACCATCTCGGCTTGCTCTCCGCGTGCTATCGCCGCCAGCATCGGCAGGCACCGCGCAGCCGGGTTCCCAGTATGCAGGATCTCCAACTCACCCGACAGGTTCTGGAAGAGCCGGTCTGCGCTGATTCCGGGCCACCAGCGTTCCCCACCGATTTCGTAGCCTGCCGAACCTTTGTGCGCCGCGATAAACAGCATATACTCCGTGCCGGCCCGGTGACCGTTTCCGAGGACGCCAACCGGTGATGGCGTTCCCGTCCGAAAGCGCGCGAAGTGCCGAGTGATAGCATGCGTAGACATGCCATTTGAAGGAGAGCTGATATGTATTCACAAAGTAAAGCCCTTATTGCAACAACATTGTGTAGCGGCCTGCTCAGCGGCTGCATCACCACCCCAGGCCAACAGCAGCAGGCCATGGGTGCGGGTCTCGGCGCCTTGACCGGGGCTGGCTTGGCGGCTTTAGCGGGAGGTAACCGCCAGGCCATTACTGCCGGAGCCCTGGCCGGCGGCTTTATCGGCTGGGGTGCGGTAAAGTTAAGCCAGTACCAGGCGACTCAGAGTTTGTGAAAAAACCTACTGCGCTCGGGATCTCGCGTTCCGGCGGTGCTCGGAATCCTCATGTATTTCAATATACACTGCGGTTCCTGCGCTCCGGCGGAACGCGACCTCCCTTCGCT
>JBOIEG010001377.1:0-5166 GCA_050740915.1 Gammaproteobacteria bacterium
AGCGAAGGGAGGTCGCGTTCCGCCGGAGCGCAGGAACCGCAGTGTATATTGAAATACATGAGGATTCCGAGCACCGCCGGAACGCGAGATCCCGAGCGCAGTAGGTTTTTTCACAAACTCTGAGTCGAGAGAGCCTGGATGTCCTGCGTGTTGTCGAGGATCTGGATCGCGATGCTCGCCTCGTGGGTGGTGATGCCGGAGAGCCCCTTTAGCATCTCGTAGCCGGCGATCTCGACCCGCCCTTCCGCAAAATGGGCCTGTGAGAGTACGGTGGCATAGACCGAGTGGGTGTGGAGAGCCGCGCCGATACCGGACCGATGCGCGATCACGACGTGCAGCGGCGTCTCGGCCGAGGGGCGCAGCGGGCCCAACGCTACGGCGCGTGCGGCTTCATCCACAATCACGAAATCCCGCTCGGTCAGTCGTCCCTTGTCGCGGCCGCTCGCGGTGATGAGCAGGCGCAGCGGAGCGGTCGCGAGGACCACGCTGTAGTTGCCGCTCGTGCCGAGCGACCAGCCCCGCCGATAGAACGCCGCTGCTACCTCGCGCAGGGCCTCGATCTGTGGCCCGCAATGCTCGAGCGTGATGTCGGTCAGGTTCGGCAAAGGCTCCTCAGACGTAAAAATATCACAGCCTTCGGCCGGGGGCGGGACGAAAGCCCGAGGCCGCTCCACGGCCTCGTGGAGCACGGCGTCTTCTTTGGCAAAGCAGAAGCGCAGCAGGCGCTCGCCGACCGGGCCTTGGTAGAAAGCCGTAGCCGGGATGGGTCAGTGTATCGATGATTTTTCCCTTTGACTCGGGTACCTTTATCACATCGGAGTGACCGATGGCAAGATTTTGGAAAGGAAGGGTTAACCATAACGAGCGCCAAGCCATACCCGATCGCCGGGTGCAGCTTTGATAGCCGAGGTACACTCACATGAGGCTCAAGATTCTTCAGAATGTTACGTCAAGAGGCTCGCCCACTGACTGCGGAAGAGATCTGCAGTCCTTCCGCTCAACAGCTCATTGAAATGATGCGGGACACGATGCGGGATGCACCCTCACTCGAACCGTCTTGCGCGAGGCACGAGTGCGCTGAAACCAGCTACGCTCGAGTATCCCTCAAAGAATTGCGCCGCAGTGTTCTCAACGATGGCAATACTTGAGTTGATGATCACTTGAAACGGGCGGGGCGCGTTCCCGTTCCTTGATTTCTTCGGTGACATGCCCTTCATGTACTCCGCCTGGTCTTCGATGACCGCAAGCTGCAAGGGCATTCCGCCTTTCTCCGGCATAAACTGTACCCACGACCAGCACATCTCCCCGATGAGCGTCGGCAAACGAGGCATCATCAAACCCGATAACGTGGGTGAAACTCCGCGCCAAGGCATGATTCCCTGAGGTGCGACTTCTAGAGGCCTTTTCGATGGACGCCGCGATCATCGCCTCGTCTCAAGCTTGGCGAGTTGCCACGCGTAACTGCCCACCGTGCCCGCCTGTCCCGGTATCGAGCAGGTATCTCGCGCCTACCGTCCGATAGCCGCCGGAAACCGGGTCTTCGGCGAGCAGCAGCGGGGTGTCAAGATCGGTCCAATCGAAGCCACCGAGTCCGGCCGCGAAGTGGGCGCTGAAGCCCATGGCGAGCCGCGTCTCGACCATCCCTCCGATCATCAGCGCAAGACCATGAGCGCGTGCGAGGGCGGCGATCTCGAGCGCTTGCGCTACACCGCATTTCGCGAGCTTAATATTGATCACTTGAGCGAGCTTGTGCTGCGCGATCCGGATGGCGTCCTCCGGCGTGCGACAGGATTCATCGGCGGCCACCGGAACCCCGGCTTCGCGCGCAAGCTTACCAAGTCCTTCCCAGTCCTCACGTGCTACAGGCTGTTCCAGCAATGCGACCTCAAGTTTGGCTAGACGCAGCTCGCGCAATAACTCAAACGTTTCCGCTACCGAGTAGCCGGCATTGGCATCGAGGATCAATCGGCCATTGGAATGGCCCCGGCGGATCGCAAGCACGCGGTTTAAGTCCTCACCGAGGTCAAGACCAATCTTCACCTTAAGGGTAGTGAAACCCGCGTGCCGATAACGCTCGGCCAGCTGCTCGGCGGCATCCGCGGGGCAGATCGGGATCGTGATGTCCGTGACCACGCTATCCTGGTAACCTCCTAAAAACCGAAACAAGGGGATATCCCAATGCTGGGTCATCGCATCGATGACGGCCATTTCGATCCCCGCACGCACCGAAGCGAGCTGGGGGATGCGCTCGGCCAGCTCTCCTGCGATGCGCCGCCACGCACCCGCGTCCCTGTTCAAGAGCCATCCGGCTGCATCTTCGAGTGCCACACGCGCGCTCGCCGGGTCTTCCACCGTGATCGGAGGTAGGATCGGCACCTCTCCCCAGCCCCTAGAGCCGTCCGCGAGCTCAATGCACAGCGCCATGTTGTTGAGCACTTCAAGCGCCGATGAAGAAGTGGTGAACGGCGCGGCCAATGGCACATCGAGTGAGTAATTCTGGATATGTCGGATCGTAAGGGAGTTGTTCATGAGTGAAGACGATCCTGACCTGTCTCTCCTGGACTGCGGACATCTCCTGCCAATAGCAAGTGTACCTCATGAATCGCACCGTGTTGTGATGTTTTTTCGCTGCACAGACACAGTGAACGCATACATGCCGCCGATAGCAAGTAAAGCGGCGATGAACTAGGGCAACCGACGGATGACACCTGCTCCCGAGAGCGCATAGGTTCCAAAGAGCGCACGCACGCCAGCAAGCAAGAGCGTCATGACAGCGGGGGCTGCGAAGCCCGTTGCAAGCCGAGTGAGCCGCTCGCCGCCAAAAAAGCTATAAGCCGCGGGACCAATGAAATGAAGACAATCGGTTTGCGATCGGTCTCACGCCGGACCGGCCAGATCGGCGATAAGGGTGAGAGGGTAGCGCCGGCCGGCCAGGTAATCGTCTAGGCAGCGCAGGACGAGCGGCGTACGCAGACGGTCTTCGAGCCCCGTAAGCTCGTCGCGGGTGAGCCATACCGCCCGTACAATCTCCGGGTCGAGCGCGCGGGTTTCGTCATGACCGCTGCAGGCGCCGTAGAAGCAGACGCGCAGATAGGTGATGTGGCTGCTGGGATTTGTATAGAGGTAGAGCCCAACGATGCCGCGCGGCTCGAACCAATAGGCGGTCTCCTCCAAGACCTCACGGCGCACCGCCTCGATTAGGGTCTCGCCCGGTTCCAGATGCCCGGCAGGCTGGTTGAACACCATGGGACCGCCGTTGTTCGCCTCCTCGACCGTAAGAAACTGGCCATCGCGCTCGACGACCGCGGCCACGCTCACCCGAATCTCCCGCTTCATGCGGACACTGTAGCACAGCCCTGCAATCCGACGCTCGGGGCTGGTACCTTGTCTAGCGCAGCCCCCCGTACGGGAGACCCGTACCTTGCTCCGAAGGATGCTTGCGCCCGCGCGTCCGTGATCACCTTTGCCCTCAAATCGTGTTCGGTAAATCGCTCCACACCTCCTGCCACGGCCTTTACCATCGCCTGCTGCCAATATGGATCGAAATCCAGTCGATGTATACGGTAGCCCACGGCGCGTGCAAACAGATGCACACGGCTGGCCGACTCGTCAGAAGTCGGGAGCTGGGCGAGACGATCAACGAACTCTTTGACTGAGCTTCGGATGAGCACTCGAAGTCATACGAGGAGTTATCGACGAGCGATTCCTTCTTCACGGCTGGCCTCCATTGCAGGCTCGAGCAGTCAAGCCCTCCCGGCGACGCGCGTGCTCAACGTCTCGGAAGAGCCGGTAAAGGCTTCGGACGAAGAGACCGTTATCGCGAGGAAACAGCATGTCCGACTTGACGCGAGGATCGAGACAGAGCACCCCGAACTCCAATACCGACGCCAGCTTTCGAGTGATCTTCAGCTTTGGATCCTTGATTTTGGACCAGACGTGCCCGACTTCCATGGGGAACGTGTATCGGCAACGGACTCCGACAGGGTACTCCGTCACTGGCCCGGGTGTCCGGCCATGGAATGCATCGACCAACAATAGCGGAAAGTCGACACCAGCGTGCAGATCGAGGTGGAGCGACGCCCAGAAACGGCCATTCATTTCGATCAAGTGGAAGGCATGTGTCAACGGCTCCCAGCGATACTCCATCATCGCAACCCCCTCCCAGCCAATGTACCTCAGCTTGACCAGAGCGTCATCGCGTATCTTTCGGTAAACCCAGCTGTCCCGCAGTGAGGCCCATCCACCGGTGTACGGAACCTCGTGCAAATGCCGGTTCATGAACTCCGCGAGCAGCTGCCCTCGCCAAAGCAGGAAGAAAGCGCCAACTCCCATTCCCAGCGCATCGCCTTGCACAACCACCCGGCGGAATTCATTCAGGAGACGAACGACCAGCGCTTCCGCCTCTGCCCCGGACGCTGCGGGATACACCTTCCCGTCCTGGATCCCACGCGCATATCGCCGGTCAACTTTCACATATAGCCGAAAACCGAGCGCGGATAAGGCATCTACCGAGGGCATTGTTTCCCGACTTTCGATCAGTACGGTGGGGGCTAGGTTGGCCCGGGCTTGGGCGGGAGCGTTGTTGTCCTGAAGAGAAGCAAACAGATCGTATTTGCTCATCCCCTCGTAGACCGTTCGCTTCGTGGGCCCGATCGGGAGAAGACGCGAGAACTCGCCAAACGCGGGTTCGACCCCGAACAGAAGTTTTTCTGAAGGCACTATGCACCGAATCTGTTCCCTCTCAACGTACTCTCGCAGCCACGGAAGAAACTCAGGACTGTTATAGTCGGGGCTCACGAACGCTTTGGTGGCGTACGTGGAGTACAGTCCTATAGCGTCCGGCTGGGTGGAGAATGCGTGCACTGGGTATCCGGCGCGCCCGAGAGACCGGATCACTGCGACGCCGCCGGCTGCGTGCGCTTCGGGCACGAGCACCGCAAAATCCGAACGCCAGTTCTTTTCGGTGGTCAACATGAGGTTCGCTGCCTTGCGCAGTGCTCGAGGCGCGTAAGCGCTGCGTTACCCCTGGATCCCGAAGTCAAGCTAGTGTAGTGTCCCTTAAATAACTTTACAGTTAAGCCGCCTTCTTTTTCCCTCGGGGCAGGGTGGATCTGGGCTTGATCTGCTCCATCTTGACCCGCGCCCGCTCGATCTTCTTGATGATGT
>JBOIEG010001378.1:0-15004 GCA_050740915.1 Gammaproteobacteria bacterium
CCCCATGTCTCCAGCGGCGTGCGTTCAGCCGGCTGCAACTTGATCGCCACGCGGGTGTTCGGCATGAGCGAGACCATAGCAATCACTGGAAAGTCTGTAAAGTTATTTAAGGGACACTACACTAGGACGTTAAGGCGTTTGCGGCAATGGGCCATGGCCAAGCGGACGTGGGTCTCGACCGTCCTGACAGAGATCCCGAGCGCCGCCGCGATTTCGGCGTAGCTCTGCTCTTCAAAGCGGTGCAGGAGGAACATGTGGCGGCGCTTTGGCGGCAATTCGGAGAGAACCCCCAGGAGCCTGTCGCAGCGCCGCTCCAACGCCAGCCGCTCCTCGGGACCGGGCGCCGGGCAAGGCAAATCATCGAAAGCGATCTCCGTGTCTACCTTAAGGAGGCTTTGTCGCCGGAACTGGTCGATGGTGAGGTGGTGCGCGCACGTGTAGAGGAAGGCGCGGGGATCGCCGATGGACGCAAGGTTGTCGATGGCGGCCAGGCGGGCGAAAGACTCCTGGGCGATATCGGCCGCTGTTCCGGACAGCCGGTGCGTTGATCGAGCCGCTTACGGAGGGTGTCGTAAGCGGCGCTCGCGAGGGCAGTGAGTAAAACGTTTTTGCTGGGCATGGCGTCCAAGTTTATCTGGACGAACCACGCGCGCCAATGCGACAAAATGTCGCACCCTCCGCACGGGCTGAGGCGCCGATGGGAGAAGACGGATGGTCAGAGCTTGTGAACAAATCTGCTGCGCTCGGGATCTCGCGTTCCGGCGGTGCTCGGGATCCTCAGGTATTGCGAAATACACTCCGGTTGCTCGTCTCATCCTTGAGACTCGCCCCTGCGGGGCTTGCGCGCCGTTTCGCTCCCGGCAAAACGGTCCTGCGCTCCGGCGGAACGCGACCTCCCTTCGGCTCGCGACGATTTTTTCACAAGCTCTCAGGCCTTTGAGGAGCGGGCCTCCGAGGCCCTAGCGAGCCGTCCTGCGCCGTCTCGGCTAAATCAACGGCACGATCAATAGCGCCACGATGTTGATGATCTTGATCAGTGGGTTCACGGCCGGTCCCGCGGTGTCCTTGTAAGGATCGCCTACGGTGTCGCCGGTGACCGCCGCTTTGTGCGCGTCCGAGCCTTTGCCGCCGTGGTGGCCATCTTCGATGTATTTCTTGGCATTGTCCCAGGCGCCGCCACCCACGGTCATGGAGATCGCGACGAAGATCCCGGTGACGATGGTCCCCAGCAAAAGCCCCCCCAGGGCCTTGGGCCCCGCTTCCGGCCCCATCAGCCAACCCGCACCAAAGGCGACGGCGAGCGGCACCAGCACGGGCAACAACGAGGGTAGGATCATTTCCTTGATCGCGGATTTGGTCAGCATATCCACCGCTCGCGAATAGTCCGGCTTGGTGGTCCCCTCCATGATCCCCGGGATCTCGCGAAACTGCCGGCGCACCTCGAGCACCACCGAGCCGGCCGCGCGCCCCACCGCTTCCATCGCCATCGAAGCGAACAGATAAGGCACCAGACCCCCAATAAAGAGGCCAATGATGACGGCTGGATCAGAGAGCTCGAATTTAACCAGTTTGCCCGCGTGCTCCAGGCTATGCGTGTAATCGGCGAAAAGCACCAGCGCGGCCAGCCCCGCGGAGCCGATGGCATAGCCCTTGGTTACCGCCTTGGTCGTGTTACCCACCGCATCGAGCGGATCCGTAATGCCCCGGATCTCCGCGGGGAGATCCGCCATCTCGGCGATGCCTCCGGCATTGTCCGTAATGGGGCCATAGGCATCCAGCGCTACGATAATCCCGGTCATGGAGAGCATGGAGGTGGCGGCGACGGCGATCCCGTACA
The DNA here is from genome assembly GCA_050740915.1 of Gammaproteobacteria bacterium. GTDB lineage: Bacteria > Pseudomonadota > Gammaproteobacteria > JBOHHR01 > JBOHHR01 > JBOHHR01. The sequence goes on from JBOIEG010001378.1 coordinate 1,838, forward strand.
GCCCCGCGAGCTCATAGGCTCCATAGATGCTGGCGCAGACCGCAAGCACAGGCCAGGCTGTCGCCTTCATGGAGACGGCGAGCCCGGCGATGATGTTGGTCGCATGCCCGGTGGTGGACGCCTGGGCGATGTGTTTTACCGGACTGAACTGAGTGCCGGTGTAATATTCCGTCACCCAAACTAAAGCACCCGTTAGCAGGAGACCGATCAACGCCGCCCCATAGACCGGCAAGACCCCATAGCCCTCTACGTCCCACATCAATAGAGCGGTGACGGGCAAAAACGCGAGCGCCGCGATCCCGCCGGCCACCAGGAGACCTCGATACAGCGCATTCATGATCCGCGCGCCCTCGGTCACCTTGACATAAAAAGTCCCGATCACCGAGGCGATGATGGACACCCCGCCAAGCACCAGAGGATACAACACAGCGTTGGTGGCTCCCTCTTTGACCAGCAGGCTCCCGAGCAACATGGTGGCGATGACCGTGACCGCATAGGTCTCGAAGAGATCCGCCGCCATACCAGCGCAGTCGCCGACGTTATCACCCACGTTGTCGGCGATGACGGCGGGGTTGCGCGGGTCATCTTCTGGGATCCCCGCCTCAACCTTACCGACGAGATCGGCGCCGACATCCGCCCCTTTGGTGAAGATCCCACCGCCAAGGCGCGCAAAAATGGAGATCAGCGAACCTCCAAACGCAAGGCCCACCAGCGGCGCGAGATCCACCGCTTCTCCCGAGGGAGTCATGGCGGCCAAAATCGCGTAGTAGCCGGCCACACCCAAGAGCCCGAGACCGACCACCAGCAGACCCGTGATCGCACCGCCTCGAAACGCCAAGGTGAGCGCGGCATTGAGACCGCTCTTAGCCGCCTCGGCAGTGCGTACATTCGCACGTACGGAAATATTCATGCCGATGTAGCCCGTGGCGCCCGAGAACAGCGCCCCGACCAGGAAACCGAAGGCGGTCTTCCAATCCAGCGCAAACCCTATGAAGAGAAAGAGCACTACCCCTACGGCGCCAATCGTCGTGTATTGCCGATTAAGATAGGCCGAGGCGCCCTGCTGTATCGCGGCCGCGATCTCCCGCATGCGCTCGCTGCCCTCGGGCTGGTCGAGCACCCACCGCATCGATCGCACACCGTAGGCGATCGCAAACACTGCACATGCCAGTGCAAAGCCAACAGCTAAAACCATCATGGAGTGTCCCCCTCTTGTCCGGTCCTGGTGAAATTAAAATGGGCGTCCTAGCGCATTCTTCTCGCGCGATTAGGCTATTCTCGGTCAATCCCTCGGGCGATTGACCCACGGCGGTACGTCCAATACCGCGCGCCAACCTCTGCATCCCCGGCACCTCGAATCAATCGAAGCGCCCCTTATATAAAGGGGGCAACTGCTGCCCCCTTTTTGCTCCCAGTATCGCCTCATTAACTGATGTTAAGATTAATCTTACTTCATTGCCCGAAGCTTTCCTATCCGCCGAAGGCCGTGCCGCCGTAGCACCGTAAGCACGTGCCTCACGATCGGGCACGGTTTCATGTAAGATGGGGTTGATCGGATCCAAATACCGTTTTCCCGGGTCAATCATTGCTTCTTTCGAATTGCGTCGTCAAGATAGGGTACGGCTGCCGTGTTTGACCGCGCACAAGCGCCGCTCCCGCCCTTTACCCAAGCGCCCGTTGAAACGCCTGCGCTACTCTGTGTAGAGCAGTTGCGCACCCGCCATCTTGGACCGTTATCGCTTACTCTCGGTGAGAGGCGATTGTTTGACGAGCGAGAGCGCGTACGTCTCGACCATTTGGTCGGCGGCCCTTCGGCATCCTAAGTTGCGCTGAAAAAACGAGGCGCTCGTTTTTCCGCAATCACCGCTCGCCGCCAGATGCATCAAACCCTTTCGAGTCTGGTAAAACAAGGGCTACAACAACAGGTCCCGGCAACGGGCCTCGCCTTGTTTCGCATTCTGTTTGGCCTTGTTGTGCTCAGCGAAGTCGTTTTTCTTCTCTACTTTGGCCACCTCGTGTTCGACCCCGTCCCCTTTATCGAGGTCGCGTCTTCAATGATCCCTTTCTTGCTGCTGCTGTGGGGAGTCGCGGCATTGCATTTGGTCCTTGGACGGTACACCCGCGTCGCTGCGGTGGTGAATTACCTCTTTTGGGTCGTCTTCATCGTGTTTACGCCGATGTGGCAAGACTTCGATGGCGGCTTTGACCAGTTGATGACCAGCAGCAGCTTGCTCTTGATCTTTCTACCGACGGAACGGGCACTGTCCCTAGATCGCTTGCGGCTTAAGCTCAAAGGCTCCACAACGGTTGCACACTACGATCCCCCTCGGCATGTTTCGGTGCTGAGCTATTACCTCCCCCTCGCCATCTCGCTAGGGCTGTTCTACTTCGACTCCGCGGTGCACAAGCTCTATGCCGAGTTCTGGCGCAACGGTCTGGGGGCATGGCTGCCCTCTTCTCTGCCCTATTACATGTCAGGAATCGACCTCACGCGGCTATTGAACAACCAGCCCCTGCAGATATTGATCGGCTATTCCATCCTCGTTTTCGAGCTCGCTTTCCTCTTTCTGCTCTATTTTCGCCGCTTTCGTGTGCCCCTATTGCTATTTGGGATCGCTTTTCATGGGGGGATCATCGCCTCGCTCAACATCTACCCCTTTGGCTTTGGGATGCTGATCCATTACCTTCTGATGGTGCCGCATTCCTGGTGGCGCAGGCTAGAGGCGGCGCTTGCGCTAAAGCAATCGCGGCTTACCGTGTTCTACGATGAGCAATGCCCCCTGTGTAACCGCACGGTCGTTACCGTCAAGCACTTTGATCTGTTACGTGCGATTGAATTTAAGGGGCTACAGACTCATGCCAGACGGTATCCTGAGCTTCGCGCGATCTCCGATGAGCGATTGCTTCAAGACCTTTACGCCCTGGACCGAGCCGGAAGGCTTTATTTTGGCCTGGACACCTATATTCAAATCCTGTTCGAAATGAGATACACGGCCACCTTTGGGCTATTGCTGAAGGCACCCGGCATCTATCACCTGGCACTCAAGACCTACCGGCGCATCGCCGACACCCGCCTTCGCTTGGTTTGCGATCAAACCTGCGCCATACCCCTAAAGGAGCCCACGCCCGAAGATCCCTTTTCGCAGTGGTACCAACATCAGGCGGGCGCGCTGCCGGTGCGCACCCATCGCATCAGCAGATTTCTGATCATTATTCTGGTGTTACAGCTCAATGCCACCGTGCATTATGGGCTGGTACACCGGCTGGGGATCAGGTCAGATTCGGAATTCTGGGGAATTTTAAAGGCGTTTAGTGATACCACCATTGCCTTCTCGCATGTGTTTTTCGGCATAACGCCTCACGCCCTTTACATGCACGATCACTTTGAGGGATACGACAGAATCTTCGCTATCACTTACAAAGGAGACGACGGCAGCGAAAAATGGCTGCCATTCGTCAATAAACAGGGACGGCTCGTCGCGCCCAATTGGGGACGCGTCCAGTCCATGTGGGCGAATGTCGCCGTGACCGCTCGGATCGATCCCGAGCGCCTCGGCAAATTCATCAAAAAAGTGAGCGCTTTTTGGGGGACAAAGCTCGGGGTGGACCTCTCCCGTGCACAGTTCACCATCAAAATGAAACACATCGATGTCCCTATGCATTGGGAGAAGGACTTGCGCCAGCGGAATTTGAGCGGCCCGTGGCGGGACGTCGGGGTAGCCAACTGGCAAGAGAGAAAGTATCAGGTCCACTTCTTCGATCTGGAGTCTCCTGAACCACGGCGAAAGACAGAAATAAATATTCCTTAACCGAGCTATGGCCAGTGCTGAAGGGGTAAACTTGGTTAGTTAGGGCCTAAGCACCTTGATCACTTCCGCCCACTTCGCCAGCGCGCTGCGCGATCGGACGCAGGCGAGCATCGCTGCGGACAATTTAGAACTGAAAGTACAGGAATTCGCTGACCTGCGACAACTGGCTGAGGGAGAAAAGCAACAACGCTGCGGTAACGGATGCCGACAGAGTAGGATGCCTGATCAGCCGGCTGCGTTGGGCCCCATCGACCCATTCCTGCGAGTTGGGTCCGAACACGGCAAGGGCCAATAAGCCGGCTATGAACAGTCGGCTGGGCTGGTTGAACCAGGCGGCCAGCGCGGCGATCGCCGTCTGCTCGGCCTTTGGATCCATCACACCGTGGCTTCCACCCATGGCAAAGAGCAGGTTGAAGGCGGCGTCCATGCTTTCCGCACGGAAGAATACCCAGCCGATGATGACCGCCAGCAAGGTGAGCAGGCGCGCCAGACCACGGCCCCAGGGGGTCCCGTGGCCAACCGGAAAGCCTAGTTGGGCACGCAGGGCGTGCCAGCCATGATTAACGATCAGATAAAAACCATGCAGAGCGCCCCAAAACACAAAGCTCCAGCCCGCCCCGTGCCAAAGCCCGCCGAGGAGCATGGTGAGGAATAGATTTAGGTAACGGCGCAGCTCGCCGTGCCGGTTACCCCCCAGCGGAATGTAGAGATAATCGCGCAAGAACCGCGACAAGGTCATGTGCCACCGGCGCCAGAAGTCGATGATATTGACCGCCTTGTAAGGCGAGTTGAAGTTATAAGACAGATCGATACCGATGAGCCGCGCTAAACCGACCGCCATGTCCGAATATCCGGAGAAGTCAAAATAAAGCTGTAGGGTGTAGGCCAGCACACCCGTCCAGGCTTTGAGCGCGCTCAGTGCCGCACCGTCTGCGGCCTCGGCAAAGACGGGTGAGGCAAAGAGACCCATGGTGTCGGCCAAGGCGACCTTCTTAAATAAGCCGATGGTGAAGAGCGTGATCCCTGCCGCGAAATTAGCGTGGCTAAATCGGAAGGTGGAAGATCGGGCGAACTGCGGCATGACCTGGCGGTGATGAATGATCGGTCCCGCGATGAGGTGCGGAAAGAAAACGACAAACAAGGAATAGTTGATCAGGCTGTACTCTTCTGCTTCTCCACGGGCCGCATCGACCAGATAGGCGATCTGCGTGAAGGTATAGAAAGAGATCCCTAAGGGCAGCACCACGGCTTGGACCTGGAAGTCAAAGTCTGAAATCGCGTCCAAATTAGAGACAAAAAAGGCCGCGTACTTGTAATAGCAGAGCAGCGCCAGGTTGCCGGTGACGCCAAATGCCAGCAGCGTATGGCGCAGCGGCGAACCCTGGCGGGCGACACGAGTCAAGAGGACGCCGACACCGAAATTAAAAAGGGTACTGGCGAAGAGCAGCAGCAGATAGTATGGGTTCCACCAGCCGTAGAAGAAAAACGAAGCGCCAGTGAGCCAGATCAAAGCGGGACGGGGCAAACTTAGCAGGCCAAGCAGATAATAGACGGCCAAGGTCACGGGCAGAAAGCCAAAGATGAATTCGTAGGAATTAAAGAGCATTCTTGGATTTTGTCAGGTAAACAGGTCGTTGCCTGCTGGCCTGATCCATCTTTTTTTGAATGTGTTGCATCAACAGTGGCACGAAACCCCGCTGTAAGTGGGCCGGATCCGTAAAATGCTCATCACGGAGCTTTAGCGCCTGGGCGGTGTCGATGAGCAGCGTATGCGCGGGATCGACGTGGGCAGCCACTGCGGCGCGGTAGGCTTGGTCCCGTGCGCTATCTGGATCGTATTGGTATAGCCAGGCCGGCATGGGTGGAAGGAGCACGGCCACGAAGTCTACGTTTCGTTGAGCCAGGTTTTTGCTCATGCGTCGCAAATGTGCGAGACAGGTTTTATCCAGGGAAACATCCTCGCGAGCATCGGGCGCCTCCTCGAGGGGCGCCCAACCGTACTGATCCCTTTCCGTGCGTGGTGGGTTGAGAGCGAACCGCAGAAACGGCAGCGGGCGGAAGTTTTTAAGATAGAGATAGAATAAGCTATGGCGCTCGAAGATGTACTTGCCCGCCTCGTTAACATCAAAGAACTCTGTTGGGTTGGAGGCGCATTCGGAAAAGTCGCGCATCGCGAAGACACTCAAGACAGTTTTTACCTGCGTCATGTGCTGCAAGTAGAAGTCGGTCAGAAACGCTATCTGATTCATTTGCAGATAACACGGCGCGGCATTGATCGCTTTGACTCCGCGCCCGTAATGCCGCTGTAGCGCCCCCGCATCCAAGCTGCGCCCGGTGACCGACGAGCCGACCGCAAGTAAGGTGATCTCGGAGAGATCGGTCCCATGCAGAAATCTAAACTTCTCGTCGATGCAGTCAGTGGCGGTGAACGGCGGCGGAGGCAACCGTCGCATGCGCTCTAGGGTTTTTAAGCCGGTTGCGAAGAGCAGAAGAAAGACGCACAGCCAGGCGATGAGCGCAAGATTGTAATTGCGCCAGCCTGCCAACGGCGCGTGTACGGTGGTCATAGCCGCTTCCGAAACAGGAAACGGTTAAGGGCCCATCGGCTGGCTACCATCACCGGTGATTAATTCTAGTGCACTCAAGCCGCTTTAGGGCTTCTGTATCCATAAGCGAACAAACCCCGGTAACGAAATAGGCATATAAAAGGGACAAAACGATCTGTTTCTCAGAGCTCATCGAAACCGCTTACTTGCGTTCTGAACTACGCAGGGAACCGGTGCTGCTACACTCTGCCGGATCATCGGTATTCACTTGTTTCTCTGAACGCACGTCGTCTATAGGCTGAAGATGCATTGCCGGGGAGATTATCGTGACAGGAGCCGCAGCTAGAACTCCCTGCTAGGCGGCTAGGCGGAAAGCCAAGTCGGAACCCCAAGGCGACGGTCGACTTTACCTTGCCTTCTTCGACACCGAGCGCTCCGTTCAAGAAATCCATGGATTCCGGGACAGGCAGGACGCGCACGATACCGTAGCGTAGCCCTGCGGTCTGTCAGAGCTACGCTTAATATTTGTAGTCTACGTCCTACAAGCAGTCACAGCGGAGGTAACTCACATGCAAATGGCAATGAGACTGAGTTACCCATACCGAAGCCGAAGCATTTTTTGGAAACAACGGGAGTCAAACGGTGACATGGGCGACACGTGCTACCCGCTGTCTAATGCTATTGTATGAGGCCATGGCGAGTGCAATATTGGGTCAAATCCGCATTTGTATTTAGGTTCATCTTGCGCAGAACCCTGCTGCGGTAAGTGCTGATCGTCTTGGGGCTCAAGCACACTTCTTGCGCGATCTCAGTTACCGTTCGACCGGAAGCGATCAAAAGCATGACACGAAATTCGCGCTGGGAGAGCAGCTCCTGCGGCAGCTTGCCCGCGCCGTCGATCACGTCAAAGGCGAGCTGTTTCGCCAATTGCTCGCTCATGTATTTGCCGCCGGCGAGGACTTTTCTCACGGCGCTGACGAGTTCCTTCGGGGCGCGTTCCTTGGTCAGGTAACCGGACGCTCCGGCCGTCAACGCGGGAACCGCAAACTGAGTGTCGCTGTACATGCTCAACACCAGCACCGGCAATTTGGGTCGGATACGCTTAAGCTCGCTCAGGCATTCGAGCCCGCTTTTATCGGGCAGCGAGAGATCGAGCAAGACCAGATCACAATCTTTTGTGCATACGTGTTCGCGCATGCTGGCGGCGTCCCGCGCCTCGTCGACCGTTGCGCTTAGGGGGGCCTCCATTAGGATTTGTTTTACCCCATGGCGCACGATGGGGTGGTCATCGACGATTAGGATCTTCGTGCTTTTTGCGTCTCGCGCTCGAATTGATCTCACGATGGGCACGTCTAATCTAACGCTGGTGCCAACACCGGGATCCCCATGAATGTCCAGTGATCCCCCCAAGATCCGCGCGCGTTCTTGCATCCCCATGATACCGAGCGAAGCGGGATCAGCGTCTTCGGGAACCGCGACGCGGCCGTTGTCGCTCACCTCCAGAAGCAGCGCATCCTCCTCGCAGGAGAGCCTGATCTCGACCCGGCTCGCTCGTGCGTGCCGGGCTACGTTCGTCATGGCTTCCTGGTAGACACGGAAAACGCTGAGGGATCGGTCCTGCTCAAGCGCGATATCGCCCTCCAAGCTGACCTCACAGCGAATACCGGTGCGTTCCTGAAGCTGCCGAGCGTGCGTCTCGATGGCCGCGCCCAGCCCGACCTTATCCAATAGCGGGGGTCTCAACTCGGTAGCGAGCTGACGGATGTTGGTGATCATGCTTTCGACGGTCTCAGACATCGATTGGATCTTGCCCCGCAAAGCACCGATGTCCTGGTGCGTTGACCCGTGTCGCAGATGAGCATGCATCCACCCGAGATCGATCGCTAAGCTCGTGAGTGCCTGTCCCAACTCGTCGTGGATCTCGCGTGACATACGCACGCGCTCGGCTTCGATGGCAGAATCCAGATGGATCGCAAACGCGCGCAGTCGTTCTCGGGATTCTCGCAACTCTTGTTCGCGCTTGCGCTCGCTAATGTCGCGAATGAAACAATAGTGCCCGACGAACTTGTCGCGTGAGTCAGTGATTGCGACTAGCAATGCCTGCAAGTGAAACGCGGAGCCGTCCTTGCGCACCGCTCTCGCCTCGAACTCCGCCTGCCCCTCGCCCCGTAGGCGCTCGTGGGCACTCAGTGCAAGCGGCTGGTCTTCGGGATGAATGACCGGTCGCCAGTCAGCTCCCATCAACTCGCCGGGTTCATAACCCAGCATCTGCGCGTAATGCTCGTTAACCTCTATATACCGCCCCCTCGCGTCGCAGCGCGAGATCCCGGGCATCGCGTTAGCGAGCGCGATGTTCAGTTCCTGAACCACGCGCTCTGAGCGCTTCAGTTCCGTAATGTCGTTATTGACTTCGAGTATCATCGCCGGGACGCCCTGTGCATCGTTGTGCAATACCCAGTGGCTGGCGACTGCGATCTGATGTCCATCACGGGTCCGATGCATCAGTTCACCTTTCCATTGCCCCTCCTGCCAAAGCCGCGTTCTAATGCTAGCAAGAGGTTCTGGGAACTGCGTTTGTAGCAGCGCGTGCGATATTTGTCCCAAAGCTTCTTCCTTTGTCCACCCGTATAGTCCTTCGGCGCCCGTATTCCAAAACAGGATATGGTCGTCAGTGTCGCGAATTAACACATGCGCCAAGTCCAGGATCTCGACTTGCTGTTTTAGTACCCGCCGTCTAAGTTCTTGAGCTCTCATATGCGTCTTTCCCATTGTGTCCGTCTATGCAAGTCGTGCTGGTGTAAGTGAAACTAAGCAATCGGCCCTTCGATCAATCGCTTCCTTACAATTTATCGAATCGCAAAGTAAAAAACGCGGTTTTTGCTTTGCTCCCTGTTTCAATTGAAACAGGCGCGAGATCTCCCTATACCGCCGGGCAGTTCGAATTAATCGAAGTACCCCGATGTGTAAGGCGAGGGGCTCCGACTGGTGTCTGTCAAAGGCGTCGCTGCTCAAAAAAGGCGCGTAGTTTCTCCCCACACTCTTCAGACAATACGCCGCCGATGACCTCCACGCGATGATTAAGCCGGGTTGTGCCTAAGATGTCGAACACGCTGCCGGCCGCTCCGCCTTTTGGATCCCATGCCCCGAACACGACACGCTGCAGGCGGGCATGAATGATAGCGCCCGCACACATAACGCAGGGCTCTAAGGTTACGTATAGGGTGGTGCCCGGGAACCGATGATTATCCTCGTGCCGGCCGGCTTCCCGTAAGGCGATGATCTCGGCGTGAGCCGAGGGATCGTGCGTGGTTATAGGCCGGTTCCATCCTTCGGCAATACAATCGCCATTCCTGACGATCAAGGCCGCGACGGGCACCTCGCCCTCGGTTTGCGCCGCAAGCGCTAAGGCGCGGCGCATCCAGAATACATCATCCGTCATGGAGCTATCCGCAATGAGCCAACACTATGGGCAAAAGAACCTATCCATTGTGGGGTAGCCCAAGTGTTTCCGACAGCGGCGCGGCTGAGAGCCTGTGAAAAAAATCGTCGCGAGCGAAGGGAAGTCGCGTTCCGCCGGAGCGCAGGAGCGTTTCGCCGGGAGCGAAACGGAGCGCAAGCCCCGCAGGGGCGAGTCTCACGGATGAGACGAGCAACCGGAGCGTATATTGAAATACATGAGGATCCCGAGCACCGCCGGAACTCGAGGTTCCGAGCACAGTAGATTTTTTCACAAGCTCTGAGCTGGCTGGGAATTTCTAAGGCCGGGATCCAAGAGCTTCCCGCCATCGTATTTGATGGACGAGCTGTGGTCTAGGGCCTCACTATTGAGTACGGCGCCTGATCATTACCGCGGTCACAGCTTAGTCCATGTGGTCTCTCGGTGAGGATCAAGATCCGCCGGTACGGGTACGGCTAACAGGTTAAATATTGCTTGCCGACGTGTAGCAATCATTGCGCGTCACGATCTTTTTCCGCGTGTTGCTGGCGCGCATCGATTGCCTTCGCCTGCCATTCTTTGGCCTCCTCAGGGCGGTTGAGTTTCCCAAGTAGCGCCGAGTAATTTTCCATCACCTGAGCAAGGTTAGGATGATCTGGTGGTAGGGTCTGCTGAAGGATCTGGAGTGCGCGTTGATAGAGTGGCTCAGCCTTCCCGTACTGGCCTTGATTGCGGTAGAGCTGCGCCAGGTTGTTGAGGCTCGTGGCCACAACGGGATGCTCGGGGCCGAGGGCCTTCTCCGAGATGGCGAGTGCGCGTTGATAGAGCGGCTCGGCCTTCCCGTACTGACCTTGATTGCGGTAGAGCCCCGCGAGGTTGTTGAGGCCCGTGGCCATATGGGGATGTTCGGGGCCGAGAGCCTTCTCCCAGATGGCGAGCGCGCGTTGATAGAGTGGCTCAGCCTTCCCGTACTGGCCTTGGGCGTGGTAGATCGCCGCCAGGTTGTTGAGGCTTTGGGCCACATCGGGATGATCGGGGCCGAGGCCCTTTTCGCGGCTGGCGAGTGACCGTCGGTAGAGCAGTTCGGCCTTCCCGTACTGGCCTTGATTGCGGTAGAGCTCCGCCCGGCTGTTGAGGCTTAGAGCCACATCAGGGTGCTCGGGGCCGAGGGCCTTCTCGCGGATGGCGAGCGCGTCTTCGAGGAGAGGCCGTGCCTCGGCGTATCGTCCGACCTCATAGGCAAGTCTACCTGCCACGTTGAGATACGTCGGATTGTCAGGATCGAGCTTGGCGGCGTTCTGGAAGTATTCGTAGGCCTTGGCGTAGTCGATCCGTTCGTAGGCAAGCTGACCCAATTGGTACGCCGCTTCCGCGGCCTTTTTGTTGCTGGCGCCTGGCTCTGCCGTAGTGGTCACGTTTCGGGCGATCTCACCGTTTGGGACCGAGATGCTCGTTGGTGAAGTTGGCTTTGAGGCAGCGGAGAAGCATCCTCCAGCGGCGAGTGCCGCGATAAACGCGCCTATGACGCCCAGCGTGCGCTTATGATTCGGATCGCTGATCCAGCGCCACCATGATGAGGTTGCGGCCACTTGACGTTCCCCCGTGATTCCTTTGATCAATCTGTCCATATCGCGCTCAAAGCGCACGAGACTGATCTCAATCGCATTGCATTCCGCCAGTAAGGTGATCCGGCGGGCAACTCTTTGGCGCTCGGCATGTGGGCGCCTTCGACCAAGGTTGGGATAACGAGCTTGTACCGGGAGAGCGCCTCGGCGATTTCGGTCCGCACAAAATCACTGGGACTATCGAGCCTGCGCTTGGCCTCGACATCTTTTGCCTCCAGCCACTCATTGCCGATGATGGCGACCAGCGCATCGTATCTTGCGATCTACTCGCCGATCATCCTCGCAAACTCCGCCCCAGGCGTGATGGTATCTAGGTCTCGGAAGACGTTCTCCGGCCCGAACCGTTCATGCAAGCGGTCGAAGATCCGCCCGGCGATGCCTTCGCTATCCTCGCGGCGGTAGTTGAGAAAGACGCGCAGCATGTGCAGTTGAGAGCGTAGTTTTGTGCAGTCAGGATATTAGCCGAGTTGCTTATACCGCAAAACAAAACGTGTCGAAAGGGGCCGAGAATAAATGATTCTGCGGACGCCAGTGCGAGGAAGTTGGTATCAAGCCGCACGCTGGGGCTGTCAAGAGAAAACCCTAGTCTACACCCGACCCGGGTCTTCCCTTGCGGTATTGATTCAAAGGCCTAAGCTCCAGCGTATTTCACTGCAGAGCGAGTTCCTATCGTCTCGCATGTCCTTTGTGCGTGCGCCAAGCATCACCGGCACGGAGGATTGATTCCGATCTTTGGTAGCTTGGTGCCGTTCAAGCCCCAACCTCCCGGCGTTGGCGAAATCCCCGCCAACCGAAGAATTCCATGACAAACACCCACGCACTGCTCTGGCCGATCCCACACAAGCTCATCAACTGCGCGACCTGCTTCAAGGCCTCCGTTTCTGCTTCCTGAAGCCGTTCGGCCTGGACCGTTTCCAGCGTGTGGATCTGCTCCTCAACTAACTTCAGACGCTGGTATTCCCGCCCCAACTCGGCTTTGAGATCGGCGGATAGGGGACTCCCCTCCCATAACGACACCTTTCTCCAAACGCTCCAGAAAATCCCGCCTAGGCTTCAGCCGCACCCCCTGGGCGACCAGTAAGCCTTGTAATCGATTCCGATGCCCCGTCCGTTCCTTCTTCCCAATTCGCGATGCAGCCGGCGCGCATCTTCTTCCTTCACACTCGGCACCCGCACGACGCTCCATACGTTCCGCGCTCCTCCAAGTCACGCATCAACATCGTCACCAATTTATCCCCGTTAATTCGATCGGTCTTGACACGGCGCAGGCGCCGATTGACCTCGATACTCGGGGAATCCACCACCTGATTCTGTATCCCAATACTCGACAAGTACCCGGTGTGGCCAGAAACCATCCCGACCCGCCTCATAACAGCTCACCACCCGCACCACCTCCGGCAAGTGAAACTTCAACTTCGCTTTCGCCACCGCCTCAACTGACTGCTCGCGATACCCCGCCTCAACTGTCACCCGACGCCTCCTAATACCATCCCAAACACCAGCCTCCATTGCTTGTTGCTTAACTCCATCGCCATGTACAGTCTGGGTACAATTGGGTTATCTTTACCTTGAAGGGTCGCCGCGTTCATCTTTGCTCTACTTAGTTACTGATTTGTGAAAACCACCTAGTGTAGTGTCCCTTAAATAACTTTACAGACTTTCCAGTGATTGCTATAGTCTCGCTCATGCCGAACACCCGCGTGGCGATCAAGTTGCAGCCGGCTGAACGCACGCCGCTGGAGACATGGGGA
>JBOIEG010001379.1:0-2296 GCA_050740915.1 Gammaproteobacteria bacterium
CGTCGAGGACATCATCAAGAAGATCGAGCGGGCGCGGGTCAAGATGGAGCAGATCAAGCCCAGATCCACCCTGCCCCGAGGGAAAAAAGAAGGCGGCTTAACTGTAAAGTTATTTAAGGGACACTACGCTAGTAATGCCGCTTTTTCTCCCAAGCTAAAGACGAGCGCACAATGGCATCCAGGTCATCATACCTAGGGGTCCAGCTAAGGACTTTCTTGATCCGTTCCGCCGCGGCCACGAGTGTCGGCGGATCCCCCGGTCTTCTCGGCTTCTCGCGAATAGCTAGCGGGTGGCCGTGCACCCGCTCCACGGTTTCAAGCACTTCGCGCACGCTATAGCCATGTCCATAGCCGCAGTTCAAGATCGTCGAATGACCCCCGGCTTCCAGGTAATCGAGCGCCTTGATATGCGCTTCGGCGAGGTCCTCGACATGGATGTAATCGCGCACTCCCGTGCCGTCCGGGGTCGGGTAATCGGTGCCGAAGATGGACACGGTTTGGCGACGGCCGGCGGCGGTTTCGCACGCGACTTTGATCAGCAGCGTGGCATTGGGTGTGGACTGGCCGATGCGACATCCGGGATCGCAACCGGCAACGTTAAAGTAGCGCAGGATCACGTATCTGAGCGGGCTTATGCTTGCCAGGTCACGCAGCATCTGTTCGCTCATCAGCTTTGAGCTGCCGTAAGGATTAATTGGTCGCTTTTCGCTGTCTTCGCCTACCAGCTTCTCCGTGGGAACCCCGTAAACAGCAGCGGTGGAAGAAAAGATAAAGTGTGATACCCCGGCCGCGCTACAACACTCTAATAGGGTGCGTGTGTTGCACGCGTTATTACCATAGTATTTCAATGGGTTGACCACGGATTCCGGTACCACCGTGTGGGCGGCGAAGTGCATTACCGCCTGGATCCGGTTTTTTTTCAGGAGCGCCTCGATGAGCATCCTATCGCTGGTATCACCTACTATATGCTCCCCTGCCAACACCGCCTCTTTGAAGCCTGTGCTTAAATTGTCGAGCACAACCACAGAACGACCGAGCTCACCCAGTTGTCGCACCACATGGCTACCGATGTAGCCAGCGCCTCCTGTAACCAGAATTGCTTGATCCAACGCCGTGTCCTAAACCGTGTTTTTTACTCAGTCTAATGAAATCCCCGCCCACGTCAACGTATTGCGCCACAAAAAATCGTGACCGGGTCATCAGCCTCAAGGAAGATTTCATGGCAAGATAATAGCCATTGTTTCTCAATAACCCCCACTGAGGTGCATATGAACGAGTGTACGACACAAAAATCCGTCAAGAGCAGCAATACCGTTTGGCATCAGGCGACCATTAATCGCCAGGATAAGGAACAGAGAAACGGTCACAAAGCCAGCATCATTTGGTTCACGGGTTTATCTGGCTCAGGCAAGTCCACCCTGGCGCATGCCCTTGAAGCGCGCCTGTTTGAGCTCGGGTGCAACAGCTATGTGTGCGATGGCGACAATATCCGGCATGGCTTGTGCCGAGACCTAGGATTTTCGCCCGAGGACCGGGAGGAGAACATCCGCCGCATCGGTGAGGTATCCAAGCTATTGATTGAAGTGGGAGTTATCGCGCTCACGGCTTTTATCTCCCCCTACCGCTCTGATCGCCAGCGCGCGCGGGCGCTGGTGGCGGAAGGAGATTTTCTGGAAGTGTACTGCCGGTGTTCGTTAGGGGTCTGCGAAGGGCGCGATGTAAAAGGCTTATACAAGCGCGCGAGAGCGGGAGAAATCAAGGAGTTCACCGGGATCTCCGCGCCGTACGAAGAGCCGGATGCCCCCGAAATCACTATCGATACGGACCACCATCCGGTGGAAGAATGTGTAGAAAAGCTGCTCGCTTTTCTCAGGCAACGCGGTATCGTCCCTGGCATGGCCCGATAGCCTGCTTCCTTGCAACGCGCCGAGAGTGGCCGAGCGCTCTCGGCGATCTCTCGCCAGCGGACACGGTGGACGGTGCCGCTTCTACACCGATGATTGCTGATAAGGGCATTTCGATTAGTTCGAAGTGCCCGGCGGCATAGGGGTGCCGCACAGGTTCTATCTGAAACATGGAGCAAAGCAAAAATCGCATTTTTTGCTTTGCGATGCGAAAGATTCCACCAATGGAATTTTCGAAGTGCCCATAATAGATTAAAATTCGTCTCCTCCGCAGAATTTGTGGGTACTGATCTGAGGCGTATTTATGCATCTGATTCATTACTTGGAATAAAGTTACGTTCTATAGGTCCGAAATTTTGGGTATCAAAAAATCTGTTGGGCTGTGGGTATGT
>JBOIEG010001380.1:0-9547 GCA_050740915.1 Gammaproteobacteria bacterium
ACATCATCAAGAAGATCGAGCGGGCGCGGGTCAAGATGGAGCAGATCAAGCCCAGATCCACCCTGCCCCGAGGGAAAAAAGAAGGCGGCTTAACTGTAAAGTTATTTAAGGGACACTACACTAGTACACCCTGTTCTCTAGGCGTTGCAAAAGAAATATTTAACCGAGCTCCTGTGAAATATTAACAATGCCGCCGAATCCCAAAGATGCAGCAGACGGTGCAGGCATAAGGGCGGATACCGTTTTTTTACGGCAATTTTGGGTCCGGCCTATTGGTCGATACCGTCCGTTCGGCTATCCAAAATCGGTATGCCGCAGAAGGTCGATATGGTGCAGGGCTGGCTCGATGGGTTGCCGCTCCGGAATGAGAGCTTGGGGTCTACACCTGTCGCATGTGGGTTGACACAGGCGCCGGAGTCATGTTTCTTGATTGGCATGGAAGCGGATGGGGGCTCGCAGCACTGGGCCAGCTACACCACCGCACGTCGCGAACCAGAACCCGAACGGGCCTGAGATCACGCTGCCAGCCGTAGGTGAGCGTCAATCTCATCCCAGGGCACTTGAACTAAGCCCTGGTCGGTACGCTCAATCAAGCCGACTCGCGCCAACTTTACAACATCCGCATGCACATTCTTGTAGTCGCGCCCAAGGGCTTTGGACAGGGCTCGGATACTTGTCAATCCCGTCTGGCGAAGTTGCTTGAGCAGCTCAAAGCGGCGTGGTGTGAGCATTCGCAATAAGGTCTCCAGGTCAGCAAACAGAATTTTCGCTCTAGGCTCAAGCGGCGTCTTTCCGCGCTCTGCCCGATGCCAGGCCTCGATGACCTCGCGGGTTACCTGTTCCACCGATCCTACACCGACGCTTATCTTGTCGCCTTTCACAGCCTGCCTCCACGTGCTCTAGCCACATCATTCAGAAAATCCGCAATTAAGGTTTCTATGTCCGCAAACCGGTATGGTTCCTCGCAGTCACCCCAGTGCCGGTGGTCCCCCTTGCCACGCTCGTTGTCGTACCGCACCGCGCAGCGCCCATCGGATAGGCCATAATAGAACCTGTACTTGAGTCCATGGGGACGCTCGATATCTTCCTCTGGCAAGCGCCAGATCACCATCTGCACGATAGCGCCATCCGGGAAAACAACCTTGCGGTCGATAACCAGCATGGCTTCCATATGGTTAGCTTACCATATGGTGTAGCGTATCATATGCTAGGAGCCTGCCGGACTTAGGAAGAACCTACTGCGGCGGTGGGAAATCGGTCCATATTTCTGATCATTTTCGTTAAATAGTTACCACTATTCGCCTCAAATGATCGAAAATCTGGCTCGATTTCCCGCTCGCCTCGCTACGGTTCCCTAAGTCCGACAGGCCCCTAGAGACGGTCCGTATCGTTGGTGAGGCCCAGCTCATGATAGGCCGCCGCACAGCGAACAGCCTGGCTGAGGAGATGAAGGTCGAGACGCTACAGGGCTGGGATGGGTTGCCACCAGGATGAAAGCTTGGGGCCTACGCCTGCCGCATGCGGGGTGACAGAGAGTCGTCTATGTTTTGCCTCGATTTGCTGCGATGTACGCCCCGAAAAGCACTGGCGGAAAGAATAAGTTAGGATCTCGATTCTTACGCCATCTAAGCGCGGTGGCCAAGAATCATTACCCCTAAACAATAACGCGCGTCGAGGGACGGAGCGCAAGAGGAGAAAACCGATGAGTTTCACCCAGCATCCACCAAAACGCACTCGGCTGCAGCGCAGCGAGCTGGCGGTCCCCGGTTCCAATCCGGCCATGATGGAAAAAGCCGCGGGTAGCGAGGCCGACTATGTGTTTCTCGACTGTGAAGACGCGGTGGCGCCCGCCGACAAGGAGCAGGCGCGCAAAAACATCATCGAAGCGTTGAATTCCATCGACTGGCGCGCCAAGGGCAAGACTGTTTCCATCCGTATCAATGGCCTGGACACCCACTACATGTACCGCGATGTGGTGGATATCGTGGAGCAGGCCGGCCGCCACCTCGACACCATTCTCATCCCCAAGGTGGGTGTCCCATCGGATGTCTACGTGGTGGATTGCCTGGTGACCCAGATCGAGCAGGCCAAGGGGATCGAGCACCGCATAGGGCTCGAAGCCCTCATCGAAACGGCTCTGGGGATGGCCAACGTGGAAGCCATCGCCCAGTCCAGCGCGCGCTTGGAAGCGCTGCACTTCGGGGTGGCGGACTATGCGGCGAGCTGCCGAGCGCGCACGGTAAATATCGGGGGCTTGCACCCGGATTATCCCGGCGATCAGTGGCATGGGAGCCTGCAGCGAATGCTGGTTTCCTGCCGAGCCTATGGCTTACGGGCCATCGATGGCCCCTTTGGGGATTTCAACGATCCCGAAGGGTACAAGGCTGGGGCGCGGCGGGTGGCAACCATGGGGTATGAGGGCAAGTGGGCGATCCATCCTTCCCAGATCCCCCTGGCCAATGAGGTGATGTCGCCACCCCAGGCCGAAGTAACGCGGGCGCACCGCATTCTGGAGGCTTTGCAGGAAGCGGCCAAGGCCGGTCGAGGAGCGGCGCAACTGGATGGCAAGATGATCGACGCGGCCTCCGCGCGCATGGCGGAGAACGTGGTAAGGCAGGCGCAAGCGATAGCGGCCAAGGCGGAGAGTTAGAGAAGGCAGAAAAGCAGCTCGTTAGAGTGCGCATGAATTCCGTGGTCAACGGCTGTTGAAAATCCGCGTATGCTGAGCAGCCGTTGCCCGTGAATACGCAGTCACGGTAGTGACGAGGATGGCGAGTGCCCGGACAACTGAGTTTCAGGGCTTATCTCCTCCGCGACCCCTTCCATCCTTAACGGGAGGGAAGGGTTGGGGCGGGATGGTAATTCGGTTGGCGAAGCACGAGCTAGTAGACGCATTGAACTGAAAAAAACCTGATGGAGGTAAGCTGTTATGGGCGGAATTCTGGAACTCGTGGAGAAAATTCGGACCTGGGAGGGGATCGTGTTCGTCGTCGTTTGTGCGGTGATCATCTATTTCGGCTGGAAGTGGATGATGGGCACCCCCCCCGAGGAGAGTAACAAACCCAAGGAGTGAAGCTGTTGAGTGACACCCCACAAGAGGCTGTGTTGCCCGGTTAATGGCGTGGACGGCGTGTGAGCCGAGGAACCGCCGGATAGGACTCCACCGGCTCGCCGTCGCCCCCCCGGGGACGCCCCTATTGAGGCCCATTCCCATCCACACGCTGCACCGAGTTACACGGGTTCTCGGGCGCGGCAGGTAGGATCCTCGGGTGACTCGCGATATCAGTGCCGAAATCAGATCGCGCGTGCAACAGGCGATTGGGGCGCGCCGTGCTTTGGAGATCCTTGGTTGTGGGACCAAACGGTTCTTGGGCCGTGAACCGTTTGGGACTGCACTGGAAATAGCGGAGCACAGCGGGATAGTGGATTATCAACCGTCAGAATTGATGTTGACCGCACGGGCGGGCACGCCCTTGAAGGATATCGAAAGCCTGTTGACCGAGCAGGGACAGATGCTGGCTTTTGAGCCACCGCATTTTGGAGCCACGGCGACTCTGGGCGGCACCATCGCCTGTGGGCTTTCCGGACCGCGGCGCCCTTATGTTGGGGCCGCACGCGATTTCGTGCTGGGAGTGGTGTGTTTAAGCGGTAAAGGTGAACGCTTAAGATTCGGAGGGCAGGTCATGAAAAACGTCGCGGGATTCGATATCTCGCGGCTGATGGCGGGCGCCATGGGAACGCTGGGGGTGCTCTTGGAAATCTCGCTCAAGGTGGTGCCTAGACCGGAAGCGCAAGCAACGGTTGCTCACAGGCTGGCGGTTTCAGAGGCGCTAGAGCTCATGAATCGCCTCGCCGGACGGCCGCTAGCGATATCGCCGGCGAGCTTTGATGGGGAAAACGTGTTGCTGCGCTTGTCCGGTGTCACCTCTGCAGTCGCCGCCGCAGAGAAAACAGTCGGCGGAGATAGGGTGCCTGACGGAGAGGATCATTGGCATAAGCTGCGCGAGCACGAACTGCCGTTCTTTGATACGCGGGATAAGCCTCTGTGGCGTTTATCTTTGCCGCTCGCCAGGCCACCTCTGGCCGTCGCCGGGGAGTGGTTTTTCGATTGGGGAGGGGCACAGCGCTGGCTAAAAACCGATGCAGACCCAGGCATTGGTTCGGCAGACTGCTGTCGCAGCAGGAGGACATGCCACGCTGTTTCGGGGCGGGGACCGCAGCAGTGAGGTCTTCACCCCGCTGTCACCTGCGATGGGGGAACTTCACCAGCGTCTAAAGCAGGCCTTCGATCCCTACCGGATATTCAATCGGGGGCGCCTGTATTCGGCGCTGTGACGACTCGCATAGAGCAAAGAGCCGCATGCAAACATTGCTCACTGAGGTTTTTCGAGCGACCCCCGAGGGACAGGAAGCAGAGCGCATCCTGCGCACATGCGTGCATTGCGGTTTTTGCACCGCGACTTGTCCCACCTACCAGTTATTGGGAGACGAGCTTGACGGGCCGCGCGGGCGGATCTACTTGATGAAGCGCGTATTGGAAGGTCATCCCGCGACTCGAACAACGCAAGGGCATCTTGATCGCTGCCTCACCTGCCGGGCTTGTGAGACGGCCTGTCCGTCCGGGGTCCAGTATTCGCGTCTGCTGGATATCGGACGCAGCGTGGTTGAGGACCGGGTGCAGCGGCCGCTTGGAGAGCGTGTCGCGCGATATCTGCTGCGGCGAGTGGTGCCCTATCCACAGCGGTTCGCACAAGTTTTGAGGCTGGCGCGCTGGTTGCGGCCGCTATTGCCCCATCGCTTGCGCGGGGTGGTAACGCCGAAGGAGGCGACCGTTGGCGCCTGGCCGTGTGGCAAGCACGAGCGCAAGATGTTGTTGTTCGATGGCTGCGTGCAGCCGGTTCTGGCGCCGGCTATTAACATGGCGGCGGCGCGCGTGCTCGATCGACTGGGCATCGAATCCATTCGGATTCAAAAGGCCGGCTGTTGTGGCGCTATCAGTCACCATCTCACGGCGACGGAAGAGGCCAAGCAGTTCATGCGCCGCAATATCGACGCTTGGTGGCCGTATGTTCAGCAAGGCATCGAAGCCATTGTGATCACCGCCAGCGGCTGCGCGCCTTTAGTCAAGGATTATGCGGATCTGCTGCGCCAAGACCCCAATTATGCAGCGAAAGCCAACGCGGTCTCTAAGCTCGCGAAAGATATCGCCGAGGTGGTCTCGATTGAGGATGTCAGCAGGCTGGCCGCGGCGGACTGGGTGCCTCACCGTGTGGCGTTTCATTCCCTTTGCACCCTAGTCCATGCGCAAGGTTTACACGGTCGGGTAGAATCCTTGCTGCGAGACCTGAAAATCCCCCTTGTTCCCGTAGACGATGCGCATTCCTGCTGTGGATCTGCCGGCACGTATTCGCTGCTGCAACCCGCTCTGTCCATGCACTTGTTGGATCGAAAAATAAAAGCCCTGGAGGCCCATCAACCGCAGCTCATCGCGACCGCAAATATCGGGTGTTATGCCCAGTTACGACAGGCGGCCTCCGTGCCCGTCAGGCATTGGATCGAACTGCTGGACGGATAAAAAGCCGGGCCAGCGCGCTGGGCTAGCCCGGTTTGAGATATCGATCAATTGGCCGCTTTCCAAGTGCCGTCAGGCTGACGGCAAGCTGTTCCGTATACGGTCTCGGCGCGACCATCCATATTCACTTGGGTGGTGAAGTCGCGACAAGAGCCATTAGCGGTCTCGTAGGTACGGGTTGGCGTCATCGTGTAGCGCGCCCGACTATCGGGATTTTCCCAGCTCGTTGCATAACCGGTCTGGTTTGACTCTAGCGCTTGGGCTGCCTTCAGGCGATCGAGATCATCCATGCTTTGCCCGACAGAGCTACCGATGAGCGCGCCTGCTATAGCGCCAGCGGCCGTGGCCGCGAGCTTTCCGCTCCCGCCCCCGATCTGACTGCCGACAAGACCGCCTAAGGCACCCCCTGTGGCCGTCCCTATACCCTGCTTGGTTCCGGTAAAACAGCCCCCCAGCAGCAGGGTGGCGGCTAGCGAGGCTGTGAACAAGCCTTTTTTCATAACGAGCTCTCCGAATTAAAACGATCTCCAGAATGATAAGACAACCCGGCGCATTTTTCATAATGGAACGTTACCTCAGGCTGAACCAACCCCGGTAGCGCCGTCAGCTTGTTAAATTAACTGGCCGCGGGTTATTGGGGCCAAGAGCACCGAGAAACCTGGCGAGTGTTCCTGACCGTTTACCGTAGGTACTTTGGCTGGGATTGTTGCTCTACAAGCTCAAGGAAGGCGGACCACCGGGAAACTCACGTCAAGGCGGAATAACCGCCTGGCCGAAAAGGAGAACGGAATTCACCGCGGTGGTCCAATGACAATTAGCGGCAGCAGTTGGAAAAACTTTAGCCTCTTGGAACCCCGGAGAAGTCTCCGTTTGGCTTAGCTGACTTTGCGCGCATTTCTACGCCGGCGTTGGCGTGGCGCGACATGAAGAAAGCATGCGCTGATGCGACGAAAGAATAGCCTCCCCTACTTATTATCCTCCAAACGCGCAAACGCATGAGCCATTGCCGTCGCAGGCTGGGGTGATTTTTTCTTCGGGCGACGGTCGTCGTCCTTTGATCTTCTTTCCATTGACTGGCCGGAACGGGGGTCGTTAGGTTTTCGTTCCGCCTCGTCGCTCAGACGCATGGATAGCGCTATGCGCTTGCGCTCGGTATCCACCGATAGTACCTTCACCTTGATCATATCACCGGCTTTCACGATTTCGCGCGGGTCTTTCACGAACTTGTTCGCCAATGCCGAGATGTGCACCAGGCCATCTTGGTGCACGCCGATGTCAACGAAGGCGCCGAAGTTCGTCACATTGCTGACGACGCCTTCCAACACTTGCCCCGGTTCCAGGTCATCCAGCGTTTCCACGCCTTCCTTGAACGCGGCGGTCTTGAACTCAGGACGCGGATCGCGGCCGGGCTTGTCCAGCTCGCGGATGATGTCTTTCACCGTCGGCACGCCGAATTGCTGGTCGGTGAAGTCCTCGGGCACCAACTTGTTAAGCAACGCCGTTTCGCCGATCACATTTTCGATGGACGTTCGGCTTTTCTGCAGAATACGCTCGACAACCGGGTAGGCCTCTGGGTGAACACCGGAGGCGTCCAACGGATTATCGCCATCCGTGATGCGCAGAAATCCGGCGGCTTGTTCGAACGCCTTCGGGCCCAGGCGGGGCACGTCCATGAGTTGCCGACGGTTTTTGAATCTACCGTTTTGCTCGCGATGGGTGACGATATGCTCGGCCAGCGTCTCGCTGAGACCGGCCACCCGCGAGAGCAGCGGCCCCGAGGCGGTGTTGAGCATCACGCCGACCGCATTCACACAGTCCTCCACCACGGTATCGAGTTTTCGCGATAGGTACGACTGATTGACATCGTGCTGATACTGACCGATGCCAATGGACTTCGGGTCGATCTTGACCAGCTCGGCCAACGGATCTTGCAGGCGCCGGGCGATGGATACCGCGCCCCTCAGCGAGACATCGAGATCGGGAAACTCCTTCGCGGCCAACGCCGATGCGGAATAGACGGACGCGCCCGCTTCGCTGATGACGACATGGGATAAGCCTAGCTCGGGATGACGTTTGATCAGTTCCTTCACGAGCTTGTCGGTTTCGCGCGAAGCGGTGCCATTGCCTATGCCGATCAAATCCACACGATGTTGCTTCGCCAGCGTCGCCAAGGTGGCGATGGACGCATCCCATTGGTTCCGGGGAGCGTGCGGATAAATGGTCGTGTGGACGGCTAGTTTGCCGGTGTCATCGATCACAACCACTTTAACACCGGTGCGCAGGCCCGGGTCAAGGCCCATGGTCACGCGAGGGCCGGCCGGCGCCGCGAGCAGCAGATCCCTTAGGTTGTGGCCGAACACGCCGATCGCTTCGTGCTCTGCTGCCTCGCGCAGGCGTTGATTCAACTCGGTTTCAATCTGTCCGGCTATCTTCTTTCGCCACGCCCAGCGTACGTTCTCCAGCAACCAAGGGTCGGTGGCCCGGCCCTGCTCGGCGATACCGAAATGGCGGGCGATGCGCGCCTCGCACACACCCATTTCATCAGGGGGATCCCTGTCATCCTGCCTTGGAACGCGCAGCTTCAAGCGCAGTACGCCTTCGCTGTGGCCGCGAAACACGGCCAGCGCCCGATGCGATGGGATCTTTTGAATCGCCTCAGAGAAGTCGAAGTAGTCTTTGAACTTCGCGCCTGGCTGTTGCTGGTCTTTGACGACGGCGGAGGTCAGCGATCCATGCTGCCAGACATAGTCGCGTAGGTTCCCCATGAGATCGGCTTGTTCGGCCGCCCGCTCCATGAAGATCTGCCGAGCACCGTCCAATACCGCCTTGCCATCGGCAAACCCAGCCTCTTTATTCAGATAGCCTTGAGCGAACGTCTCCGGTTGGCTCGTGGGGTTTCCCAATAAGGCATCCAGCAGCGGTTCGATCCCGGCTTCGCGGGCAATCTGCGCCTTGCTGCGGCGCTTGGGTTTGTAGGGTGCGTAATGGTCTTCGAGGCGGGTCTTGGTGTCCGCGGCCAAGATGGCGTTCTTGAGCTCAGGCGTGAGCTTGCCTTGCTGGTCGATACTTTTCAGGATGGCGGCTCGGCGCTCTCCAAGCTCTCGCAGATACGCAAGCCGTTCCTCCAGGGTGCGTAGCTGCGTGTCGTCCAGGCCACCTGTTGCTTCTTTACGATAACGGGCGACAAACGGCACAGTGGCGCCTTCATCCAATAACCTGACCGCCGCTTCTACCTGGGCTGGCTGCACGCCGAGCTCGTCGGCAATCTGATGGGAAAAGTTCATTAGTATTTCACTATAGCAGATACAAGGAACGTGATGCCCCGTTCGCCTGAAAGGGCAAGTCTATCAGATGGAATGCTAACCGTGGAGTGGAGCAGATCGATGTGAGATCTTGTGAATAAATCTACTACGCTCGGCATCTCGCGTTCCGGCGGTGCTCGGAATCCTCATGTATTTCAATGTATTCCGGTTGCTCGCCTCATCCTTGAGACTCGCCCCTACGGGGCTTGCGCGCCATTTCGCTCCCGGCGAAACGGTCCTGCGCTCTTGCGGAACGCGACCTGCCTTCGCTCGCTGACGATTTTTCACAAGCTCTGAGTCAAGTGACCGAACGGGTTCGACGCATTGGAACGAAGCGTTAGTTGACCAGATCCGGCAGGCGACAAACGGCAACTAAGCGCTAGATGGGCGGCGGTTGCAGGCCGAGATCGAACGAGCGTTGGGATCGCGTGCAAGCGAGGGAAAGGCTGGACCGCCGAACGCCCAATCGGCACACGACACGAGACAGCTCGGCCTGTTATAAAGCCGTCGTCTGGCCATGGTTAAAGTCCCTAAGGAAGCTCTGAACAGGTCTCAGAGGTTGTGAATTTTTCGATATTCGCGGCGATAAGCCGCCGAGAGGGGATACCGGCGCCGGTGAGACAAGCGCGGGTGGAATGTCGCCTAGCCCTCGCAAAACCCGCCAATTCGCCCC
>JBOIEG010001381.1:0-2358 GCA_050740915.1 Gammaproteobacteria bacterium
AGAAGAGTCTGTCCATCATCAACTCACGGAGTCGATCGCCTTGATGACCACCCGAACCTCGATTTTGGCGTTCAACACGCACGTTATGGCTTTGGTGTTCAACCTAAGTCCGACAGGCTC
Source organism: Gammaproteobacteria bacterium (assembly GCA_050740915.1). Classification (GTDB taxonomy): domain Bacteria; phylum Pseudomonadota; class Gammaproteobacteria; order JBOHHR01; family JBOHHR01; genus JBOHHR01. The sequence continues at coordinate 121 of JBOIEG010001381.1, forward strand.
CTAGGGCCTGACTTCCGAAAGACTCCGAGTAGCTGCCAAAGCCCATGAGCCAAGGTTGGATCGCCTAGTTGAACCCGACGCGCGGGGTAAAGGCCTCATCCTCAGTCTCAGTGAAGGGTATGTCGGGGCAGCGGGCATCCACGCCTATGACACAAAACAGGGAACCACTCTTTGCCCAATCATAGCGTCCGCCGCCCAGGATCTTGATCTTGTCTATCAGTGTAATCTGATCTTGGAAGAACACGGCGTACCATTCATTCTTAGGGTTGAAAAAGTCAACCGGTACATTAGCCAAGACAAACGGGCGGGGGTCTCGATCATGTTGATAAACGGGGTTGAAAATATTGAGCGGAAAGAGATGTCCGGATTTGACGAGGAATCTACCGTTTGGAAGAAACCGGGGTACTCGTTTCGATACCACTCACCGCCCAGTAAGACATCATGCTTGAAGCCCAAAGTGCGAAAATGACCGATTAGGCCGAGTTCGGTGAAATAGGTCTCTTGTAAAATCTGATAGGAAGGAATGTAGTAGATATTGACGGTCTCGTTGTCCGCGCGTACGCCGATTGGCCCACCCGATTCAGTAGTGGCATCGTACTGCCACCACGCAAATTTGTGCCGTACGCTCCAGTCGTCGTTGAACTGGTGCGACCAATTGAAATCCACAAGATACTCCATCGCCGTTTGCGGCGGCCGGTCGATTACGCCGAAATAGCGGCTGATGGGAACCTCGGCGGGACGATTGCCCACCGCTGGAATACCGAAATCGAAACGATCCTCGAAGATCTCTCGGTATTCGAAACTCAGGTTGAATTGCGTGCGCTCGGTCGGTTTCCAGGTCAGCGTCGGGGCGAAAAACACGGCCTCGTAACCCAACTCACCCCGGAAGGAATTCCAGGAGTCGTACGAAACAATGGCGCGGTAGAGCCAGTCCGTGTCCGCCGGGAGCGGGCCGGTGGCGTCCGCCACGGTGCGGAATAAGTCGTAGGAGCCGAACTGCTGTTGCACCGAGTAATAGGGAGCAGCGAGCGGCTTTTTGGTCACATAATTGACGATGCCGCCTGGCTCGATGCGTCCGTAGAGACTACCGGCCGCGCCCTTGAGCACTTCCACACGCTCGATGTTTGCGGTAGAGACCCGCGAGGCGGCGCCCCTTCGGAAGCCGTCGCGTAAAGTGAGGCCGCCATTTTCATTGCCCACGCTAAAGCCCCGGATGAGAAAACTGTCGCCCGTATCCAGATCCCCGCCGCGCCGCACACCACTCACGTTTTTCAAAGCCTCGTGCAGGACGATGACCTGTTGATCCCCCAACACCTGCTTGGGCACGACCTGGATGGAGAACGGCGTCTCCATGATCGGTCTGTCGGTCTTGGTGGCGGTGGTGGCATTGAGGACGTTGTAGCTGGTCGCATCGAGAGGCGAAGCGGTGACGGTCATCTCCGGCAAGACGGTGGGTTCGTCTTTGTTTTTCTCCGCCTTCTTGGGATCCGCCGCGTCGTTGGCCGCCAGTCGTTGCGGGTTCTTTATTACGACAGCCCTTGCAGCCGTGAATTCGTATTGCAGGCCGGTACCCTCAAGGAGCTTGCTGATGGCTTGCTCAAGCGTGTAGCTACCGGCGAGACCGGGCGTGGTCTTGCCGCGCACGGTCTCAGTGGAATAGAACATCTGGATCTTGGTCTGCGCCGTCAGTGTCTCCAAGGCCTGCACCAAGGGTTGCGGTGGGAGATTGAATTGCAGGCGTCCAGTTTCCCCAAAAGCGGGTGCTTGCAGTAACAGGCCAAGGAGCACGGGTAAGAATCTTGTTCGTCTGGTCATAGCGTTGTCCCCATCACGGATTGAGTCGGTTGTCGGCTTTCGGAAGGCCCTCAATCAACAGGACGTATGAGGTGGGCGGAAATCGTCACCTCGATGCAAACTTTCTTCGCGCGCGGACCGTATGCGGTCATGAACCAGCGATAGGCTCAAGGGATTCGGCTCAGAGCTTGTGAAAAAATCTGCTGCGCTCGGGATCTCTCATAGGTAGCTTGGAGGCTTCAGACTGGAGGCTGGAGGCTTGAGACTGGAGGCTGGAGACTGGAGGCTGGAGACTGGAGGAGTCCAGTCTCAGGTCTCAGGTCTCAGAGGTTGTGAATTTTTCGATATTCGCGGCGATAAGCCGCCGAGAGGGGATACCGGCGCCGGTGAGACAAGCGCGGGTGGAATGTCGCCTAGCCCTCGCAAAACCCGCCAATTCGCCCC
>JBOIEG010001382.1:0-3822 GCA_050740915.1 Gammaproteobacteria bacterium
GCCTAGAGCATCCTCCGCCGCGCCCTCGGGGTTGAGAACGCTCGAAGACGTCGAGCGCGATCACATCCTACAAGCATTGCGGGAAACAGACTGGGTGATCGGCGGCCCCGAGGGGGCGGCCGAACGACTAGGCCTCAAGAGAAGCACTTTGCGCTCCCGCATGGAAAAGCTCGGCATCTCCCGCACCCAAGGGTGACGAAGTATCGCCTCAGTGGCGAAATAGCGCCGCCACTGTCCCTCCGCTTCGACCTATAGATTTCTTTCACGTCCTTCGCACTCCAGCTAAGTGCTTGATCAAACGCAGCTTGGACAGATCCGTCCAGATCGGTCCGAGCTGGTACGTGAGTTGAGAAGCTGAAAAGTAAGCTGGCCAGGCGCTATGCAGCCGCCAGCGCAGATCCCCAAACTATCGCCCAAGGAGAAATGGTATGGTCAAGAGCGAAGCGGGCCGTATTGGCGCTGCATCCCATGCGGCAACAACTGGTGAAGTTTCGCACGGCTCAGATCAATGGGCTACGTGGGCTCCTCGCTGAGTATGGCGAAGTGATGCCGCAGGGCAAGGTGGGGGTCAGGAAAGGGGTCTCCAAGGCGCTGCAGTGCTTAGCCGATCGACTGCCTGCGGTGCTGATCGACACGCTGCGCGAGCAGTTCGCGCGCATCGGTCAGCTCGATGCGCAGGTGGCTGACATTGAGCGGCGCTTGCGCCAGTGCCACAGAGACGACCCGGCGAGCCAACGGATTGCCGCGATCCCCGGTGTCGGGCTACTGAGCGCCACGGCGGCGGTCGCCACGATGGGCGATGCCCATGTGTTTCGATCGGGCCGCGAGTTTGCCGCCTGGTTGGGGCTAGTGCCCCGGCAGAGCGGCACAGGCGGGCGCGTCAAATTGCTCGGCATCAGCAAGCGCGGGGACACCTACCTGCGCACGTTGCTGATCCATGGCGCCCGCTCGGTGCTGGCCAACAGCAAAGAGCCGCCCCAATGGGCCACGAACCTGGCCAAACGCCGACCGCACACGTCGTGGTGGTGGCGCTGGCCAATAAGATGGCGCGCACGATCTGGGCCCTACTGGCCCATGACCGGGCCTACCAGAAAGGGTTTGTGAGTCAGCCCGCCTAGGGCTGGAGCACAGCATGTATCAACCACTTTGAGGAGGATAGCACGCTAGAAAGGTTGCGTAAGGTTCGTCTAACGTGTGATGGCAAACAGGTCAGACCGTGACTCGCTAAACCTGTATCTTCGTCAGGGCTTCGAGCCCATAGGAGAAATGAGGCGCGGGTCAGCGGATCCCATCAGGGCCAGCAGGCTATCCAGCCTGCACCACAGGCCGGATATAAAACTGCAGCCTATGCCTGTCCAACACCACACCGCAGATGTCCTTGGCAAACGGGAGGCGTCCATATAACCGATTATGAGCAAACCGATATGCGCAGTCGTCGGTGTGGGACCGGGCAATGGCTCGGCCATCGCCCGACGGTTTTCAAAAGAAGGCTACCGTGTCGCGTTGCTCGCGCGCACCGCCGATTTCAGCCAGGCACTCGCCCATGAACTCGATGGCGCGCAGGCCTATGCGTGCGACGTGACGGATCTGGCGTCAGTCGAACAAGCCTTTGGGCAGATCCGCACGGGATTCGGTGACGTCGACGCCCTCATCTATAACGCCGGCTCTGGATCGTGGGGGACAGTTGAAGAAATTACCCCCAAGGACTTTGAGATGAACTGGCGCGTCAATGCGCTGGGAGCGCTGCTCACGGCACAGCAGGTGATCCCGGCCATGAAGCGCAGCGGACAGGGCAATATCATCTTCATTGGCGCGACCGCTTCGCGTCGCGGCGCCGCGCATACGGCGGCCTTTGCCCCGGCGAAGGCGGCCCAGCGCAGCCTGGCCGAATCGATGGCCCGTCACCTGTGGCCGGCGGGCATTCACGTTGCGGTCGTCATCATCGACGGCGTGGTCGACTTGCCCAAGACACGCGAGCGCATCCCAGATAAGCCAGACGAGTTCTTCGTCAAGCCGGACGGTGTGGCGGACACGGTGTTCCTCCTGACTGGCCAGCATCGCTCGAGTTGGTCGTTCGAGGTCGAAGCGCGGCCTTTCGGTGAGAATTGGTGAAGTGCTCCCTGGGAGGGCAGATGACCTATCACGGTAATGAGGTGACACTCTTTTTTCGATGGCAGTAAATGCTTTTAGCGATCGAGGCTGCTCGAGATCGCCGGGAAGTGTCCTGTTCACAGAACGCTCACCTCGGAGATCGACATCCGAACACGACTGACCGAGTAGATGGAGCAGCAAAATGGCTGCCTGCCGATTCCGGTCGGAATTAGTCGAAAGATGGTATTGGACTTCACGAAGCAAGGGATGACTTTGTGGCATCCCAGGAGAGGAAACGTATGAACAGACCGTGTGAGCATCTGACCAACCTGACTGCAAGCCGATTTCCCGCCGCCGAACACACCAACGCTGGAGGCGGCTTACAGCTCGAGCATTTTCGCATGCTGATTCCGCGCGATTTCCAGGGCTTTACAAAAACACTGTTCTGCTTCATTGAGTGGTTGCGACACAGCTTGTGTAGATAGAGGTTCGCGGCCGGTGACGTGCGTTCCGGCTCGGTGAAACGTGTGGGAGGCGCGATCGGCGAAGCGCCGCCGCGGTGGCACAGATCCACCGGCATCTTGCCGCCGCTCGTTCGTCTTCCCAATTACACGACCCACCGCGCGGCTGACACGTGGGTGACGGTGCGGAGCATCGAACTTTCGGACCGATTTGAGGACCGTCGACATGAGTCAGATCGGCAAGCCACCGTGCGATGACGCGCTGATACTGCACGGCGGACAGGCCACACCATGCGCGCCGGCGTCGAGGCGGTGGGTGCTGGTCGCGGCGATTGCCGGTTCGAGTCTGGCGTTCATCGACGGCACGGTGGTCAACGTTGCCCTGCCTGCTATTCAACGCGATCTGCAGGCCGATGCGTTCGAGGCGCAGTGGGTGGTGGAGTCGTACGCGTGGTTCCTGGCCGCGCTCCTGCTCGTCGGCGGTTCCCTGGGAGACCACTTCGGTCGGCGCATGATTTTTGCGATCGGCGTGGTGCTGTTCGCGGCGGCTTCGGTTGCCTGTGCGCTGTCCGCGGACATCCGCCAGCTCATCACGGCGCGCGCAGTGCAGGGCGTGGGTGCCGCGCTCCTGGTGCCGGGCAGCCTGGCGCTCATCAGTGCATCCTTCTCTGCAACGGAGCGGGGCCGCGCGATCGGCACCTGGTCTGGGCTCAGCGGAATCACGGCCGCTCTCGGCCCGGTGCTGGGGGGCTTCCTGGTCGATCACTACTCATGGGTGTGGGTGTTTCTGGTCAACGTACCGCTGGCGATCGTCGCACTCGCGATCACTTGGCTGCGTGTTCCAGAGAGCCGCGGCGTTTCCGCCACCGGTGGCCTGGACGCCTGGGGGGCGCTGCTGGCGACCGTTGCGCTGGGCGGCATCGTGTACGCATTCATCGAGGCGCCGATACAACAATGGGGCTCGCCAGCAGTGCTCGCCGCGCTGCTCGTCGGAGTCGCAGCGGCGATGGTGTTCGTCGTGGTCGAACTGCGCGCACGCTCTCCGATGTTGCCGCTGCAGCTGTTTCGGATCCGCAACTTCAGTGGCGCCAACCTGCTCACGCTGTTGTTGTATGCGGCCTTGGGGGGAGGCCTGTACTTCTTCCGTAAGCGGTTAGCGAACCCCACCCTGTTGATCAGCGGGTTAATGGATTAAGGTCGTTCGGTTTCAGGTTATGGGGGAGCAGTTTTTCGATTTGGGCGACGGTGCTGGCCTTGGGTAGCTCGGTAA
>JBOIEG010001383.1:0-3309 GCA_050740915.1 Gammaproteobacteria bacterium
AATCCGGCAGCGCAGCGCCACCTGTTGCGGAGTTCCGTGTGCGGATCCCCATGTCTCCAGCGGCGTGCGTTCAGCCGGCTGCAACTTGATCGCCACGCTGGTATTCGGCATGAGCGAGACCATAGCAATCACTGGAAAGTCTGTAAAGTTATTTAAGGGACACTACACTAGCTGCGCGCCGGTACAACTGGCAGCGACACAATTCACCGGGGGGCTCGGGGGCGCCGCAGTGACCAGGATGTTGTAGCCGCACCCATCCGCCGTGCCGCACGCTTCCACCGTCCCCTTGTTGGTACGCATCCGGTCGATGATGTCGTAAGCCAGCATGGTCGCCTGGCTGCGCATGAAAGCGCTATGGTTTTGGCGCAGACCTGCGGTTTGAAGCCTGGCGAGTCCCAGCAGCCCGACGGAAAGGACTACCACGGCGATCAGGACTTCGAGCAGGGTGAAGCCCTGAGCCGATCTCGGAAGCAGTTTTGAGCGAGTGATAATACTCCTCTGAGGTTTTTGGGTTAAGTGCATGGGGTCTTCGTTACGCTGGCCTGCCCGGTGGTGCTGACGCTGATGGTGCGCGCCTGGTCGCCCGTGCACTGCGGGATGGTGTGGGTAAAAGTCAAGGCGGCGCCTACCATGCCCGAAGCTTGATAGACGAGGAAATGCGATGGGGCTGTCACGGTGGCGTTCCCGGCCAGGGGTCCATTGACGACCCTCAATAGGCAATCCTCCGTCGCGAGACACTGGTCGGTACCAAAATCCTGTGTGCCGTCGCTATCGATGTCGGAAAATACGATCCATCCTTGCTGCCAGCCACCAGCCGGCGCGCAATTAGCGCTGTCCACGCTGGTGCAGACGCGAACCGGAACACCCCGCTTGATGGCCTCGCTGCGCGCCAAATTGAGCGCGGTAACAAATTCATTCACCTGCGCGGTGATGCGGTTGCTCTGAACGAGATCCCGAAAGCTCGGCACGGCCGCGCTGAGAATAATGGCGGCTAGGACGAGGGTGATCATTAACTCCACAATGGTAAAATCGTCGCTGCGGCACGGCATTTGGTTTTGTAACCTGGATCCACGCTTCGGTACCAATCGGCCGTCATCGGTCGCACTCTGCGCGTTTAGGCGCTCGCAGTGCATGGTTGGCTTAGTCATCACCTGGGATCACCTCGAACTGCTGTGCTTGGGCATCCGGGATGTGGTCGTTGAAACTGGGTACCGCGAGCGATAGTAAAACGCCCGCCACAGCAAGACCGGTCATGAGCTCAATCAGGGTAAAACCTATTTGCCGTTTCATGTCTATTCGGTAGATCGCCATTGCACGGTTTCCTCTCAGCGTAGGAAATGGATCGTGGTTTCTCCAGCCCCAAAAGTCGCAGCCCTCGATGAGCGGCCGGGGGGCAGTTCCCGCTTCGGCCCGTAAAGACTTATCGGCCGTTTCGGGAAAAACTTTAGGGAACGCTGAAAATTTTTGAGGAAGGTCCCTTGGCCGGGTAGCCGACATATATACGGCAGAGGGCTATCCACTTGACTCCGACATAAGTGCGGGAACAATAGCTCGTCAGAGCGAGCGATAGTGGATGCGAGTGCTTTTCATGCGGCCGAATGCCCAAGGATCGATTGCGCCTACGCCCCTTGTATCACTCAGAGACAAGTGCTATTAGTGCATATGCGTACTTGTAATTGCAAAAAAGTGCAACATGGCAAACACCACCATTACTATTCGTACGGATTCCGAAATCGCCGAGAAAATCACCGCCCTCGCACAAGCAATGGATCGTTCCCGGAACTGGGTAATAGAGGAAGCCTTACGGCAATACGTCGAAAACCAGGTTTGGCAGATCGAAGGGATCAAACAAGCTATGGCCGCTCTGGATCGCGGGGAGGGTATCCCGCATGAAGAGATCATGGCTGAAATGGACACCTTGATTGACGAGAAAATCAGGCAGCATGAAGCTAGAAAATGAGGGTTGTCTGGTCACCAGAGGCGAGAAATGACCTCCGCGAGATCTATCTGTTCATTTCGGAAGATAACCCTTATGCCGCCCGTTCGTTGCAAGCACTCATTAAGGAACGGGTCGAGCACTTGCGTGACAACCCCTATGTAGGGCGCCCTGGAAGAGTGGCAGGAACAAGGGAGTTGGTGATCTCAGGTACACGCTACATCGTTCCTTACCGGGTGATAGGGGATACTCTGCACATCCTCCGTATTTACCACGGAGCGCGGCAGTGGCCAGAAGGTTTTGCTTGAGCGTGTGCGAGACACGCATGGCCCCGATCAGCCGATCGTGGACAATCCGATACTGGCGGTGCGTACAATCCCATACACATGCATGCGAAGCCTGGTCAGAACACGAGGCTCAGATCGTACAGCGCGCCGCTACGCTTGTTGCCATCGGGCGATAATTCGATGCGATGGGGCTTGATCAGGGCAGGGGGTACTGTCCTCGATTTCCCACTCGCTTCGCTACGATCCCCTAAGTCCGACAGGCTCCTAGATGAGCAACGGGAACTTTCTCTGTCCTATCGGGGGTTCTCTTTCCTGTCGCAAGCTCCCGAACCGCATGCAGGATGTCGGCGCTATAGTACCTGTTCCCACACTGGTCGCAGACGCCGATTGTTACGTCCTCCAAGGTAATGAACCCGTTTTTGTGCTTGAAGGATTCTCGCTCCACGATGCGCGCCCTAACTGTACCTTCGCAATACTCGCATCGATACCCGTACATGATCTTCATGTCTTTAATTTAATAAACGCCAGTGATCTCATACACCGTAATGAACAGATATCGGTCGCTACTCGTATAGCGGCCCACGTCAGATATCCCCTCATATACCTTCCCCCTGCCAGGGGGAAGGTGAGGATGGGGGTTGAACGCTCGCATGAAGCGCTTCACTTATGGCGGTCATCACGGCCTCAGTTTGGTTCATGACCTCATGGTTCCAAAACCGCAATACACGGAATCCATGCTTTCCAAGCCACGCGCTGCGCTTTTGGTCGTAGCCCACCCGTTCCACATGCTGCCCGCCATCCACCTCGACCACAAGCCTCGCTTCGAGACAGACGAAATCCACGATATAGCGTTCCAATGGATGCTGACGGCGAAACCGATAAGGCGTCGACTTGCCGCTTGCGCAGCCGCTCCCAAAGCCGCTTTTCGGCATCGCTCATCGCGGTTCGCAGCGTGCGCGCACGCTCTTGGGCCACAGGATGGATTCGAGTCATATCACTCATGGCACGTCTCTACCCCCATCCTAGCCTTCCCCCTGGCAGGGGGAAGGAATACGAGGGGATGCCCTCCTTCCACCCGGGTCACCC
>JBOIEG010001384.1:0-1887 GCA_050740915.1 Gammaproteobacteria bacterium
ACTCAGTCGGCCCGGATGTCGCGGGTATCGCTTCAGGCGTCAACAATGCCGTAGCCAGAACGGCCGCGCTGCTCGCGATCGCGATCTTCGGCATCGTGATGGCGTGGGCCTTCGAGACCGGTCTGCACGAACGGTTGCGCGAGGCAGGTGTGTCGCAGGAGATCAGCGCATTCCTTGACAGCCAGCGCGGCCGGTTGGCGGGCGCCGCACTCCCACCCGGTGTCGACGCCACCGTTGCATCAGCGCTCAGGCGCACCGTACAGCTTTCCTTCGTGTCCGGCTTTCGCTGGATCATGCTGCTGAGTGCAGGCCTCGCGCTCTTGAGCGCGCTCGCCGCCTGGGTCTTGGTCGAGCGACGACCGCGCACGAAGAAGTGATCACGCTGTCGTCCGACTTGTTCGGACTACAGCGAGGCGCGCATGTCGGCCCGCACGACGTCGAGGTATTCCGGTGGCGACGAACGTAGTTCATCGCATAGGGGCAGGTCTTGGTCTGGCTGATGTCGTCGAGCACGCGGCGCACGAGCTGAGACCCCTAGCCCTTGCCCTCGTGTTCTGGCAGGAAGGATCTCGGTGTGCTTGATCAGAATGGATAGTTCGCGCACGGGGTCGTACTCGACGTAGCCCACCTCCGCATCGTCGAGCAGCAACTGATACATCAGCTCATCTCTCTTTCAAAAATTCGTGTACGAACTGGACGGACATCGAGCCTTCGCCGACGGCGGAGGCGACGCGCTTGACTGAGCCTGAACGCACATCTCCAGCGGCGAACACGCCCGGCCGGCTCGTTTCCAACAGGAACGGCTGCCGCTTCAACGTCCAGTCCGGCGAATCGGCCAAAGCAATTCCAGTGCGCACAAAATCTTTCTCGTCCTTCTCGATTTCGGGCGGCAACCAATCGGTCCGCGGCGTCGCGCCGATGAAGCTGAAGAGCGCAGCCGCTTGCAGAGTCCGCTTTTCGCCCGTGAGTTTGTTGACGATTTCAACTGCGCTGAGATGGCCATCGCCGAGCATGCGTCCGACTGTAGTGCAGCGAAGTATCTCGATATTCGGTGTATTCATAATCCGATGGGCGAGATAACTGGACATGTTTTTGCCAAGATCATCGCCGCGGATCAAAAGGAACACCTTACGCGCGTTCTGTGCTAAATAGACGGTCGCCTGACCAGCGGAGTTGCCGCCCCCGACAAGCACAACATCCGCCGCGCGACACATCTGCGCTTCATTCGGCGTGGCCGCGTAATAAACACCGCAGCCCTCGAGTCGATCGCAACCTTCCACGCCGAGGCGGCGGTATTCCGCGCCTGACGCGATCAGCAGACATTTGGCGACGACCGTTTCGCCGCCTTCCGATCCGAGAACCGAATACGCTTTGTCGAATGTCAGGTTAATCACGGGAGTGGGAATGGAAACCCGCGCGCCGAACTTGTCGGCTTGCAGAACGGCGTGATCGGCCAGTTCGCTGCCGGTGATTCCGGTTGGAAATCCCAAATAATTTTCGATGCGCATGCTGCTGTCGGCCTGACCTCCCGGCGCCGTGCGTTCGAGGACCACGGTGTTCAATCCTTCGGAAGCGCCATAGACTGCCGCAGCGAGCCCCGCCGGTCCCGAGCCGACGATGGCGAGATCATAGACCACGTGTTCCACCGGCCGGCGAATGCCTATTGTCTCCGCCAACTCGCGGTTCGACGGGTTACGCAGAAGCACCCGGTGAGCACAGGCCACGATAGGCGTGTCGGCTTCGGTCACTCCAAATTGCTTGAGCAACTGACCCACCGCGGGATCGCCTTCCAAATCCAGCCAGGTGAACAGCATGCGATTCTTCGCCAAAAAATCGCGGATCCGGAAAGTGTCCCGCGAATAGCGGGAACCGATCACGCGCAAGCCC
>JBOIEG010001385.1:0-2096 GCA_050740915.1 Gammaproteobacteria bacterium
GCGAAGCCGTGGTGTCGGGGATCCGTGGGAACAAGCGCCTGATCGTTATTCCATTCATGCTGAAGGTCATCTATTTCCAACACTTCTTTTTCCCATGGATCGTGCAATGGCTCATGAATATAACCGGGTACCGGCGCACGGGGAACAGATAGCGGGCGTCCGCAGCATGGGTCGGCTTCTGCGGTGACGAATGAGGCCGGAGAAAGCATGCAACCGGTTCATTGCCCGCAGACGGTGACGGTCACCTGGCGCTCGTGGCCATACCGACGATGCTCCCAGAGGTAGATCCCTTGCCAGGTCCCGAGCAGACATCGGCCCTCGCAGACCGGGATGCTCACCGCCGATTGGGTCAGAACCGAGCGCACGTGGGCCGGCATATCGTCGGGGCCCTCGGTCGTATGACGAAACAACGAGTCGCCATCCGGCACCAGGCGCGCCATAAACGCTTCCAGATCGCGGAGTACGGTGGGATCGGCGTTCTCGCAGAGCATCAGCGAAGCGCTGGTGTGGTGCACGAACACATGGCATAGCCCCTGCCGGACGGCTACATCGGGAGACGATACGCACCACATCATAGGTCAGCTCGATACTGCCCCGACCTTGGGTGCGATAAGTCAAGCTTTCCTGCACTATCATGGCCTGTCGAGGTCAAACACCGCTTGGTTGGCGACCGGTCTGCAAACCGCGGCCGTTCAACATGGACCCCTGTTCTAACATCTTCATTTCCGTTGAGCCTTTGCTTCTCTACAAGGAACCACCACGGGATCGTACACAGCCGGTGCGCGATGATCCCGATCATGATGACGCTCTCCGTGGACATCGCGCGCAGCGACTGCCTGTTCTACGCCGTGCAGAAGCGGTGAGCCGCCATGAACGGCTGGCACAATGGCTTCAATCATCCGCTGCACGGGTGGGACCATCTCCTGGCAATGCTCGCGGTCGGCATTTGGGGAGCGCAATTGCACGGGCGGGCCGTCTGGCTGCTCCCGCTCGCGTTCGTCGGCGTGATGAGCCTCGGTGGTCTGGCGGGCGTGACGGGCGTGTCCGTGCCGGGCGCGGAAATGATGATTCTGTTCTCTATAGTGGTCTTCGGCGTGTTGGTTGTCCGCAAAGTCCGCTTCCGCGCAATGGCCAACGTGCTCATCGTGGGATTCTTTGCCTTCTTCCATGGATTCGCGCACGGACAGGAGATGCCCGCTTCGACCAGTCTGCTGTCATTCGCCCTGGGGTTCATGGTAGTGACGCTTCTGCTGCACGGCGCGGGCATCGTGAGCGCGCGCTTGGCCCGCGTTGGCCTTCGCCTGTCGGCTCGGCAGCAGAGCCTACGCGCAGCATACTACGAACGATCTAGCCGCCGAGCCTGAACTGCAACCGGAGGAGGAATGTGGTGCGCCTCCCGGACATTATGGTCACCGGGCGCAGCGATTCGCAGGTGGGCATTGCCGATAGCGCGTCCCAAGGCAATGTGGGGCAGGAGCAACTCAAACTCCCCCCATCATCCGTCCCGGCGAAGTGCTGGAAACCGTGCCCGGCCTCATCGTGTCGCAGCACAGCGGCGAGGGAAAGGCCCCAGCCTTCTTACCTGCGCCTGAATTACCTGCGCGTGAGCCTAATCCTTACCTGTGTCGTTTCGATGATGGTCCCCGGCCCGTTGATCTCGATCACGCCCCTGAGCGTCTTCGTGGTGCTCGCCCTGACGATCCGCTTGCCCAGGGGCGTGATCCTGAGCGGTACCTTCGCGGTCTGACCCGTGGGACGTTGGTGGCGTTGATGAAGGCGAACCTGACCCGGCTTCGCGCCTTCCCGCCACGTCCTCGGCCAGCCGCCCTGGGGGCGCGCACGAAGAGGTCGATCCGGTTGTTGCACGGTGTCCCGAGGGCCGGCGAGCGATTGCAGGTGACGGGGATCCGGCAGCGAGCCGCCGGAGGCAGCGCAAGCTCGCGATGGTGAGCGTCGAGCCCGAAGACTAAGGGTGTAGATCGATTAGAACGACGAGATTGTCTAGTTATGTCAATAAGTTGTGGCAGTTGGGCTATAGAAAAAGGGGGCAATCCGTAGTATGTATGGGTTACGAAACGGCATACGTACCCACAGGA
>JBOIEG010001386.1:0-1398 GCA_050740915.1 Gammaproteobacteria bacterium
CAGGTAGGGTGTGTCACGATCGCATTGACGGAAGTGGCTCATGCACGCTCGCTCATTGAATCCATTGCCGATCCGATCGGTTTGCACATCAAAAGTTCCGCCTTAAGTCCGACAGGCTCCTAGGGTTCCCATATTGATCCTCTCGGCGCGCGGAACGGCGAAGGAGCGCATCAGGGGCTTCGAGCTCGGGGCAGACGACTACGTTGTCAAACTTTTCAGCCCCAGGGAGGTTGTCGCAAGAATCAAGGCTATTCCGCGACGCGCTAGAACAGACCTGGCCCAAAAAGCGATTTTTAGCCAGGGCGATCTCGTGATGGACCCCAACAAACACAAAGTGAGTTTGGGCGGCAAGAGCATATTGCTGACCCGTTCCGAATACCGTCTCCTGGAGGCGCTCATCGCCCTTCCCGGCCGGGTTTTCAGCCGGGATGAGCTCTTGCACTGTCTTTATCCAGCCGGAGGCATCGTAGTCGATCAAGTGATCAATGTTCACATCGCGAGCCTGAGACAGAAAATCGAGCCCGAGCCAACGAAGCCGCGCTATGTCCTCACTGCACGGGGCGTTGGCTATCAGTTCGCCGACGGCGAAGTGCGCCCCGGCCAGGTGCCCCATGGATAAAGGCGCACTGCACAGCCGTCTTCTATGGAAACTGCTGGCCATCATCGCGCTAACCTGCCCACTCGTCATCACTGTCGTTTGGACGGCGATCGATTGGTTCGCCCTCGATTACTTCTCTTCCCTTCTGGAAGAATACAACGTCCCAAATCCAGAGAAGATCATGGATATGTTTCTCGAGGCGGCACACCGGTATCTGATCTGGGCGGGCCTGGCCGCGCTGCTATTGGCACTGCTCCTCGGATATTGGTTGATCGAGATGATCTTGAGCCCGCTTTACCAGATGATCTTGATTACCCAAAAGATCAGTACGGGTGATTACACGGCAAGGTTGCAGATCTCCTCCGACGACGAGATCGGTAAATTGAGTCGAGCATTCAACGCGATGACCGATAACCTGCAACAAGTCGAGCAACTGCGAAAAAAGATGGTTGTCGACGTCGCTCACGAGTTACGAGCGCCGTTGACCAACATACGAGGGTACCTCGAAGCGTTGAGCGACGGCGTCTTGCCGCCTTCGCATACAGGGTAAGAGCATTAAAAGTGACGACCCGAACAGTACCTTAGCACGATAGTTGTCGTCCCAACCGGCTTTGAGGCGTTTTTGTTTGATACCCTTCTTAAGTGTTTTTTCTTGTTTGAGAAGGTTGAGTGCAAAATGCCGTAGGGTACAGAGGTTCTCGGCAGCCTCCCCGCGTCGGATCCGGCATTCGTCTTCCCCCAGCGTGACATCCAAGACCCAGTGTAGTGAATTCTCGATCCCCCAGTGGTGACGGACCGCT
>JBOIEG010001387.1:0-1474 GCA_050740915.1 Gammaproteobacteria bacterium
TGCCGCTTCTCGGCTTCCGGTATCACCTCCAGGGTGCGCATCGCCCGGGACGGCTCGCTCTCCAAAGCTTCTACCAGCGACTCCAGCGCCCGGTGCATGTACTGACATACTCGATCCGCATCTACCGTCGCCTCCACTTGCGCTTTCATCCGGAAGCTCTCGCCCAAATCATCGACATCCAGCGTCACTGGATAGTTGGTGCGCTCCTCCCCGTAGAACTCCCGAATGCCTTCCCAAGCACACGCCTTCTCATCCGAGATCGCTTGCCCCCTCCTCGTGCTGTGCCGATAGTTCAGCAACGAGGTAAACAATGGCGCCGGAGCCGGCACCCCGCTGCAGCGCTGCGCCAGCGCCAGCGACGCATGCTCATGCCGCATCAACTCTGCCAACTGCCGGTGCGCTCCTCTCACACTCTCTTCCGCTCCCTGCTCTCCTACTCGCAGCCGCACTGGCAGCGTGTTCATGAATAATCCCATCGCCTGTTCGGCGCCTTCGCCGCCCTGCATGCGCCCGAACAGCACCGTCCCGAACACCACGTCCTCGCGACCCGTGGTCCGCGCGGCCACCTGCCCCCAGGCCACGTGACACAAACTCGCCGCACTCACTCCAAGCTTGCGGGCGCGCTCGCGTAGCCGCCGCGCCAGGCCCGCCTCCACTCTCATATGCGCCT
This sequence comes from Gammaproteobacteria bacterium, assembly GCA_050740915.1. Lineage (GTDB taxonomy): Bacteria > Pseudomonadota > Gammaproteobacteria > JBOHHR01 > JBOHHR01 > JBOHHR01. Next base: position 671 of record JBOIEG010001387.1, read on the forward strand.
GTGCGATCCCCGTCCCATCTCCCTGCACGTTCAACAACCCGAACGGCGCCGTCGGCTCCTCCACGTCTCCCAGCAACTCCCGGAAATAGGCCTCGTGCTCTTCCCGGCTGATCCCCAACCGGGCCTGCGCCACCAGGTTGCGAAACGGCAGCGGCTTCGCCAGGCGATTTCCTTGCCCCAGCAGATACGCTTCGATCTCTTCCTGCATCACCTCCAGCGTGGTGTGATCGCCGATCAGATGATGCTGTAACAACATCATCAGCCAGCGCCCCTTTTGCTCGTCGTGTGCGATCGCCACCCGCAACATTGGCGCGCGCCGCACATCCAGCCGGTACGACCGCGGGTTGTAGCGCTCGCGCAATTGCCTCGCCCCGTCCCCAACTTCCAGCGCCACTTCTTCCACCGCTAACACGGCCTTTCGCCATACCACCTGCACCGGCTCCGCCAGCCCTTCCCACACCACTCCTGTCCGCAGGATGTCGTGACGGTCTATCACCGCCTGCATCGCCTCCAGGTAGCTTCCCAGACGCTGGCGATTATCAAAGCTGTACAAGCTGCCCAAGATGTAAGGATCGCTCTCACCTTCCATCAGGTGGTGAAACAGTATCCCCTCCTGTAAGGGAGCCAGCGGATAGATGTCCTGCACGTTCGTCGCTCCACCCGACACACTTTTGACGATCTTCTCAAGCTCCTCGGCCGTCAGTTGGACCAGCGGCAGCATCTCCGGCGTGATCACTTCGCACTCAGGCGGAATCAGATTCGGAGGAACTTCAACCAGCATCGTCCGCGAGCCAACTTCAGCCG
>JBOIEG010001388.1:0-5103 GCA_050740915.1 Gammaproteobacteria bacterium
TACTACAGTGTCAATCGCCGAGCGGCGCCGGGGGTGGATGGAGAGACGTGGGCTGCCTACGGAGGGGATTTAGAGGCCAATCTCAGGGACCTCTCCGGCCGGCTCAAGCGTGGGGGATACCACGCCCAGCCGGTGGAGCGGGTATATATCCCGAAGCCCGATGGCCGCGAGCGCCCTATCGGTATACCGACGCTGGAGGACAAGATCGTCCAGCGGGCGACGGTGGAAGTGCTCAATGCGGTCTACGAGGTGGACTTTCTAGGGTTCTCCTACGGGTTCCGGCCCGGACGGAGTCCCCACGATGCATTGGATGCGGTGACGGTCGGGATAGAGAAGCGCAGTATCAACTGGGTGCTCGATGCCGACATCCGTGGATTCTTCGATACGCTGGACCACGCATGGTTAGTCAAATTCATCGAGCATCGGATCGGGGACCGGCGTGTGGTGCGTCACATCCGAAAGTGGCTGAACGCCGGTATAGTCGAGGATGGGCAATGGCGAGGTCAGGAGGAAGGGACCCCCCAAGGAGGGAGCGTGAGCCCGTTGCTCGCGAACATTTACCTCCACTACGTCTTTGACCTGTGGGCTGAGCAATGGCGAGGTCGTCACGCGCGCGGTGATGTCATCATCGTGCGCTACTGCGATGACTTCATTGTTGGCTTTCAGTACCAGGACGAGGCCGAGCGGTTTTGGGTTGAGCTTCGGGAGAGGTTTCACGGCTTCAACCTGGAACTGCACCCTGAGAAGACCCGGCTCATCGAGTTTGGCCGCTTTGCGGCAGAACGACGTAAGAGACGGGGCGAGGGGAGACCGGAGACGTTTGACTTCCTCGGCTTCACGCACATGTGCGGCAAGACGCGGAAGGGCAAGTTTACGGTGCGGCGCAAGACCGTTGCCAGTAGGCTGCGCAGGAAACTCCACGAGGTGAAGCACACCTTGAGGAAGCGCATGTGTCTGCCCATCCCCAGCCAAGGGACCTGGCTGAAAGCGGTGCTGCTTGGGCACTACCGTTATTTCGCGGTACCGCGGAACAGTAGTCTGCTCCGGGTGTTTCGTGAGGGCATCCTCCGCTCTTGGTGCCGTACGTTGCGGCGGCGCAGCCAACGTCATCGTATCACTTGGAAGCGGATGTACACGCTTGCGAAGCAGTGGCTACCGCAACCCCGAATCCTGCATCCTTACCCTGCACAACGCCTGTGCGTTACTACCTGAGGCAGGAGCCCGGTGCGGTAATTCCGCACGCCGGGATCTGTGCGGGGGGTGCCGGGTAACCGGTATCCCTACCGCGACCAATATCTCCTGATTCGAATCCAATGCGTTGTTCATGCTGCTTCTCTCGATGACTCAGTGAGTTAACGATTGTGCTGCGAGCGTGGGATAGCCGTTCACAAACACCCAGTCCGTCTTTTTTGCTGGCGTGAGGCAGGCCAGGCAGGTTTCTTTATAACCCTTGGACACGTTAAGCAAGGGCGCTTTGGCCTCGTGGAGGGCCCAACCCCAGCCTTCGCCCCAGTGGGAGTTGCCCTTGAAACGGCCCACGGCGTCCTTGACCATGACAAACCACACGGCGTTTTCCTTGGCCCAGACGGCATCGCCGGTGGTAAGCTTTTCAGTGCCGAGTTTGCGGATTTCTTTTACCAGAACCGCGCCGTCGGGAAATATTCCGGTTTCCAGGAACTTCCTGGCGGCCTCCGGCTGGGTATAGACATCGTGGAAGCCGTAACCGGGCGCCTTCCGATCAGCTACCACCCAAGAGCCGAGGTGGGTCCAGGAGAGCCTGAAGCCGTCCGGCAATTTGATGTCGCCTTTTTCATCGACATACTTTGTATAGGTTTCCCGAGCGAGTTCTTCGGCATGGGCCGTGATCGACCCGACGCACAGGATTGTCAGGGTAATCCCGGCTGTCGCGAGTTTGTACATGACTCTTTGTTTCATGGGTTACACTCCTAATAGGATTTACGTTTTCGCTTTGTGTGGCGGCAACGCGCGCGAAAGAAAGCGTCGGATTTCCGCGGCAATTGCGTGAACGTGGGTTTCCAGAGCGAAGTGGCCGGCGTCATAGAAATGCACTTCGGCTTTGGGGTTGTCGCGCTTGAACGCTTCCGCACCCGGTGGTATGAAGAGTGGGTCGTTCTTGCCCCATACCGCTAGGAGTGGCGGATGTTGCTTACGGAAATATTCCTGGAACTTCGGATACAGAGCGACGTTGCTGGCGTAGTCGAGAAAGAGGTCGAGCTGGATGCCTTCATTGCCTGGCCGCGCCAGCAGTGCCGAGTCCAGAAAATACGCTTCGGGAGCAACACGCGTCTCATCGGCGGCATTAGGAATGTATTGGTAGGACTTGATCGCCTCCGGCTTCAGAAAGTCCCTTAGCGCTATGCGGTTAGCCTCGGTGGGTTCCTTCCAGTATTTCCGGATGGGGTCCCAGTCCGAGCCCAGGCCTTCCTCATACGCGTTACCATTCTGCGAAATGATCGCGGTGATACGGTCCGGGTGCGCGAGCGCGAGGCGGAGACCCACCGGCGCGCCATAGTCGAACACCTGGATCGCGTAGCGTCGCAGACCGATGAGTTGCGTGAACTGATCGATGGTCTTGGCGAGATTGTCGAAGGTGTAGTGATATTGCCTGCGATCCGGTGCATCCGAGAAGCCAAAGCCGGGCAGATCGGGAGCCACGACGTGGTACCGATCGGCGAGCAACGGGATCAGGTCGCGGTACATATGCGACGACGTGGGGAAGCCGTGGAGCAACAGGATGCTCGGGGCTGCGGGATTGCCGGCTTCGCGGTAGAAGAGCTTGTGGCCATCCACGTCGATGTAGTGATAGCTGACGGCATAGGTGTTGGCAGTCACCGGCCGTTGGCTCGATGACGCCCGCACGGTTTGTGCTTCGCCGGTTAAGCTTGCGGTCAGCAGACTCACGAAGAGTAACGTCGCCATCAAGGCCGAGCGCCGGTAACTGAATGTTGATGCGTGTTTCATTGTCTTCTCCTTACTCGTACAGGGTTTGATTGGGCGAGCGACCCCATCGCCAAGACGACGGAGCCGCTCGCGACGGATGCCTTACGCTGCCGCACCGATTGGGACTTTCGGAAAATCGATCTCGGTCTTGGCGATTCGGTTGAAGTAATTTGTGAAGATGTTGAGCGCGACGTTGGCGATGATTTCCACAACTTCGCCTTCGGCAAAACCGGCGGCACGCACGGCTTGCAAATCGTCATTCGAGACTTCACCACGATTAACGATGATGGTGCGAGCAAACTTCAACGCGGCATCATTTTTCGCGTCGCTCGCGCGCCCGTCGCGAGCGGCTAGGATCGCTTCTTCGCTCAGCCCGACCGTTTTGCCGATGGCCGTATGAGCCGAAGCGCAGTAGCCACAGTCATTGATCGCGGCCGTGACAAGCGCAAGCTGCTCACGCACTTTCGCATTCAGCTTGCCGCCGCCGAGTGCGCCGCTAAAGCTCAAGTAGGCTTCCAAAACCGTGGGCGACTGCGCCATCGTTTTCATCATGTTCGGCGTGAGGCCGAGCTTGGCTTTGACGGCATCAAGCAGCTCTTTCGCTTTTCCGGTTGACTGTTCGTAATTGATAGGTTGAATTCTCGTCATGGTTTTTCTCCTAAATGAATCCAGCGTCTAGCGCTGTGCTTTCTCTTTAGGGCATCACTCAAGCCAACCGATGGAATATGCATAAGACACTGATATAACGAAATAAATAATGGTAACGCTTGCTCCACGTGAGCTTGGTAAATCGTTCCATCACGATATCTCGTTGCCTTGGTCACGAAATCTCGTTATGCTTGGCATATAGAAGCTACCGGAGAATGGTGTATGAAAGCCGCCGAAGAATTTTCTTACGAAGAATCAGAAGAGGAAGCGTCTGACGGACTCATCGGCGAAAGCGCGGCTTGGCGCAAGATGTTGCAGCAGATTGAGCTTGTCGCTGCGTCCAATGCGACCGTTTTAATCACGGGCGAATCGGGAACGGGCAAGGAAGTGGTGGCAAAGGCGATTCATGTGAAGAGCCCGCGCCAGTCGCGTCCCATCGTCAAAGTCAGCTGCGTGGCGATCGCACCGGAGCTGTTCGAGTCGGAGTTTTTCGGACATACAAGAGGCGCATTTACGGGAGCGCACAAAGAACGTACCGGAAGATTCGGGCTGGCGGATGGGGGCACGATTTTTCTCGACGAAGTTGGCGAGATTCCGCCCGCCCTGCAAGGCAAACTGCTGCGGGTTCTGCAAGAGAGCCAATACGAGCGCGTCGGTGAGGACCGCACGCGAAATGTGGATGTGCGTGTGATTGCCGCGACGAACCGCGACTTGGAAAAGGAAGTCGAAGCGGGACGATTCAGACAAGATTTGTTTTACCGGCTCAGCGTTTTTCCGATCCACGTTGCGCCTTTGCGCGAACGCCTGGAGGACGTCCCGCTCTTGGCGGAGCACTTCTTGCGAAAAATGAATTGGCGCGACAAATGCCACGAGCCGATGCGTTTAAGCGAGGAAAACGTTCGCGCTTTGCAAACTTATCATTACCCGGGAAACGTCCGCGAACTGGAAAATATTATCGAACGGGCCGGAATCCTGTCGCATTGTTTTTTGTACAAGCTGGATGTCCAGCAGATCCTCGACGCCATGCTGCTTTCCGAACAAAGGAAACGGTTGAGTTTGATTACCAGGGAACCGTCGGCTGCCGGCACTCGTTCGCCCAGAATCATGACTTATGCAGAGATGAAGAACTGGGAGCGCGACAACCTGATTCTCGCTTTGCAAGCGACAAACTACAGAATTTACGGCGCTGCCGGGGCGGCGGATCTTCTCGGCGTCAAGCCGACGACGCTCGCTTCGCGCATCAAGGCTTTGGAAATCCCGCTTCGCCCAACTGCCTAAACGAGGGGCGGCCGTTGAATGATATACTGCATCAGGCCCCTCCTGCGCGGGCGACGATCGGCACCTTCGACCCGGCCTATCTGAACTACACTCTAGGAGCCTGTCGGACTTAAGGCGGAACTTTTGATGTGCAAACCGATCGGATCGGCAATGGATTCAATGAGCGAACGTGCATGAGCCACTTCCGTCAATGCGATCGTGACACACCCTACCTGC
>JBOIEG010001389.1:0-2903 GCA_050740915.1 Gammaproteobacteria bacterium
GCTCGTGGGTGAGGATCTCTGTCTGGTCGTCAAAACCGCGCTCGATGCCTTACGGGCCCACCTGCTCCAGGAAGGCCAAAGCGGGATCCCCGTAGACAACCGGCGGCTGATGGACGAGTTGCAACAGTGCGGTGTGCTCATCCCCACAGGCGACCGCGCCGTGTGGCTGGCACGCGTGGTTCTCCCCGACTGGCAGCAAGATCTCACCCTGCTCCGGTTGCCGGCCGCCCGCCTCTGGCCCGACCGGGAGACCCGTCCAGACGCCTGCCACGGCACGATCTCGCCCTTAGCTGTGCCCCCACACGGCGCGGACGCGCCCAGAACGTCCCCAGCGTCTTCTCCAGGCGTTATCGACGAGCCACTCTTGCGCGACACGGGCGAAGCATCGGACGCGCACTCCGCCGAGGCCGACACCAGCACAGAACCGGCGCCCCTCGCGCCACCCATCGCGAGGGTGACCGCGGCCCCAGCGTTAGCGAAACCCGTGGACCTGGGACAAGCCTTCCTCGATTGGCTCAAAGCAGGGCTCGCCAACGGGCAGTTCCCCATCAACACCGTTAATGCCCGCGTGCACCGAGTGAGAGAAGGTGTGCTGCTCGTGAGCCCCGGGATCTTCCGGGATTATGGGAATGCGGCACAGGCTCCTTGGGACAACATCCAGAAGCGCTTCCAGAAGCTTCGGCTTCACCGCAAGACGCCCGAGGGCTTCAATATCTGGACCTACTCGGTCGTTGGCGAACGCCGTACCCGCGAGCTCAAAGGCATCCTCATCGATGACGCAGAAAAGGCGCTGGGACCCGACCTCACGCTACCTCCGCCGAACGTCCATGTGGTCTTGGTGGGAAGGAAGAATAAGTGATGGGAAATGGCAAGGGGGCGGGCTTCGCATGGGATGATGAAGGGGAATGGTTCTCCAAGGGAAAAGGCCCTATCCCGGAAAGGGCTTTGCCGCAACGCCTATGCGAGGTTGCGGCAAAGGGCCTAATCTGTTTTTGGTGCCACATCCGTCACTTCGCCGTGCACACCAACGACGACAATTAACGACCGCGTGAAACGCCAACTCATCCGTCAAGGGCTCGGGCGCTGGGTCATCGACTCTTGCTTGACCGCTTCGAAGGCATCGAGAAAATCATCGAGCGGCGCGAGGAAGATGATCCGATGGCACGGAGGGTCCTGAGGGTGAACGAAGCCTGTGCGATGCCCGGCACCGACACCGCGGAAGCCTGCCACAAGGAGCGTTTGACCCACCTGAGTCTCTTACACTACCGCGCCGCGCGCCCCGGCGAGCCCTGGAACCCGCGCGAGGAGTCGCTCAAAGCCTTTGAGCAGGGAGGCGCCCGGCCAACGTTCTGGGAAGACGCGAAGCCCTATCCGGAGCGCCGCACGCTCGATCGCTCGTTGGAGCAACAGATCTGATCGGCGCGCACTCCACGCCCGGAACGCCATCGCTCGAACTGTCTTTCTAAAAACCGCCTCGGCGCGGACGACACCGCATTGATTGAATGGCAATAAGCTCGCATAATCCCCTGACGATTAACAGACGAACTATTCGAAAGGAGACGGTGTGGCAAACTTTCCGATTCGGCTCAAGCGCAACACTGACGAGCCGCTCAAGGTGCAAGTGGTGCGGCAGATAAGCGAATTCATCAAGAGCGGTAAGCTTAAAACCGGGGCGGCGCTGCCCTCGACCCACTCGCTCCGTGAGCAACTCGGTATCAGCCGGGAGACGGTGAGACGGGCTTATGTGCAGCTTCGGGAAGCGAAGCTGATAGAGCGTGAGGGAAAGGGGGGGTACCAGGTGCAGGGGAGCAACGCCCCGGCGGTCAAAACGCCCCCGGCAACGAAAGCGCATCCGCTCTCAAAAGCGACTCGGTCGCGCGCGGCATAAAGCGCATCGGCGGCGCAGCGCACCTAGCCTCGAACGCCTGGCCGGCGCGATCGCACCGGGGATCCTGAAGGTGCCGCCGCACTCGCCTCGGTAAGCGGTCGTGCTCCCTGGACCGTTTCGGCTGGGGAACGTGACCTCGGCAGGTAGGCTGCGCCCAGGCGGGTTGCTTTACGATAAGTTCGTTAATCGAGGCGCCTTGGTCTCGCCGTTCAGATACCACAGGATCATTGCGACATTGGCAATATCCACCTCTTGGCCGGTCGGCGAGAGCGCCTGATCGCGAATTCGGTCAGCGAGAGCGCGGTAATTCTCTTTCTGCTCCCAACCCCGCATGCCCTTGATCGCTTTTTCGGCGAATCGCGCTTTCATCTCGATGGCAAATTCATCCACGGCCGCGTGCAGCCTCAGGATCTCTTCGCGGACGGCCGGATCAACCGAGTTCAATAGTGTGTTAAATTCCATACACAACCCTTCACCCCAATAGTTTGGTACTTGAATACGAAGCGGCCCTTGCGAGCCCCTGAATATTATAATCTGTACCGACCAGGCGTCTCACACCCCACCCACCGTGTTTGGGGAGCCTCAAGAAAAGGTTCAGGGGCTAGGGGCTGGATACGGCCCACGCGCCTGGCCTCGCCGCCCGAGGAGTCAATGCCTAATGGCAGGGAAAAAGCACTAACGTGACGTGCGCTTGATCCGACCGCGGGTAGTCATCTCGACCTTCGGCTCTCTCGGCGATCTGAACCCTTATGTGGCGATCGCACTAGAGCTTCGGCATAGAGGGTATGAACCGGTGATCGCAACCACGCCTCTCTATCGGGATAAGATCACCTCGCTTGGGCTTATGTTTCATCCGGTCCGCCCAGACCTGCCCTCCTACGACCGCCCCGAAGAACTCGAGGCGATGGTGAGAGGTGCCATGGACCCTATGACCGGAATTCGGACCATCGTCGCGGAGTTGATCATGCCCTATCTACGCGGCATCTACGACGATCTCTGTCAGGCAGTGCAAGGG
>JBOIEG010001390.1:0-1036 GCA_050740915.1 Gammaproteobacteria bacterium
ACACCTGGCATAAGCCTCTGAAGCAACGCATGGTGCTGCTCAAAGGCGCGGACGAAACTACAAAAGCGTTCTACCGCTACCTGCAGCAACCGGCCGCGCGGGATATCCTGCGCCGCCATGGCCTCGCCGTGCCGGGGTAGCAGCCAGACCCAACCTTCTGATCGGCGAGGTGCTGGAGTATCACCGCCACCTCAAACAAGAAGTTGAGGCGGTGCGCGTGAAGTCGTTCGTAACGCACTCCGCTTGCTCGAAGAAGAGCAACAGCGGCGCGAGACCACACTAGGACCTCCCCATTGTCGAGTCTCAAGGCGGGCACATAGTTTTTGGGGTTGATCCTCGTGTAGTCCTCGCCGCCCCTGGCTGAATACCTGGTGTCAGGATTTCACCCGACTCGCACTGTGCCATGCCTGGCACAGATGGCCGAGCTCACCGGTGCGTCGCTTGCGGCGCGTTCGGGATGAAAAGGACTATACAGCAGCCTCACCGGTCCTGTGTTGATCGGGTTATTCGCGCCGTGGCCCCCGACGTCCGCACAGTACCCGTACGCCCCTTCGTTCGAGATCTGGCAGTTACTGACCTACGGATTTCTGCACGGAGGCCTGACTCATCTGCTTTTTAACATGTTGGCACTGTTATATGTTCGGCTCCGAGATCCAGCGGTTGCTCGGCGCGAGACGCTTCCTATGGTATTACCCCGCTTGCATTGTAGGCGCGGCTGTCACACAGCTGCTCGTGCTCAGCGTCGGGCGGGCTGACACAAGAATAAGAACAGTATGGGGATAGCTTTCCGTTGAATGACCGCTTTGCGTTGATCAGGAGCTTCAACCCATGGTCCGGTGTGGGTGGGGAAGCGACCGCAAAATGGTCACAGCAATGGCTCCGGACGGAGGTCTTACCGTGTAGCAGGCAATCATACGTAGGATCTTTAAACTTATTCAATTATAAGGGGAACTAACGAGGTTTCACTCGATCCCATAGAGCAATCAAGCACGATTGACTCTAGTCATAAGGGGGACCGAGTGAAACAACGACAAGC
>JBOIEG010001391.1:0-1332 GCA_050740915.1 Gammaproteobacteria bacterium
AAACTGGCCCGTTTCAGATTGACCGCAGCGAGGTCTTCGTCGCTGACCGTGATCCCTGTGGGGTAGTGTCCGCTGTCCAGTTCGGCGCGGATTTTCAGACCAGTACGTGTGGGGGTATTGGCGATCAAGTTGATGATGACTTCATGGCTCACCAACGGCCGGCCACGCCAGTTCTGGGTGATATGGCAGAACATACGATGTTCGATCTTATTCCATTTGCTGGTGCCGGGCGGGAAGTGGCGTATGTGGAGCGGCATTCTCAGTTGCATGGCTAAGTCATGCAAGGCGATCTTCCACAAGCGGCACCGGCTGCCGTTGCTGCCCCCACCGTCGGCGGTGATCAGCAGTTCCTTGGCATTGCGATAGCGCCTCGATCCCATCTTCTTCCACCAACGGCGGATCGCTTCGGCGGCAAAGCGCGCGGTGTCGTGGTCGATGCCTACACTGACCCAGCCTTGGTTCTCGCTCAGGTCATAGACCCCGTAGGGAATGGCCTTGCCCAAGGCAGATCGAGGAAGTCATGAACTTGTACGCTTTGCGGTTCGCCTTTCGGGCGCCATTCCCGTCCGCCGTTTTTGAACTCGCCAATCATTTCTTTCTTCTTGGTATCCACCGAGATTACTGGCTGACCACGCTGCTGAAAGGCTTGCACAGTAGCATTGATATGTTCAAATTGCGCGTTGCGATCAGGGTGCGATGCACCCTCTTTGGTTTTGCGGTTGCTTTGCAAACTATAGCCGGCCGCATTGAGCAATCGCCTCACCGTGCGCGGGCTCGCAAGATGCCCTTGGCGCCTCAGTTCCTGCGACAGATGTGTCGTGCTCTTGCACGTCCATCGCAACGGCGAGTCCGGATCGCCGCGTGTGACCGGATCCACCAACCGCTCCAAGCTCTCCAGCAACTCAGGATCGGTTTCGGTTCGGCGCTTGCGACCTCCGCCTGCGCTGCGCAGGCGGGGACTCAATGCCACCTCGCCATCCCGCTCGGGCGAGGACAACTCCGCCGAGCCTTTGCGGATGGTGTTCGCCGAAAGCCCTGTGGCGCGGCTCACTGCACGTATGCCGCCCCATCCATAAGCCCCTGCCTCCGCCGCTGCCCAGCGACGTCGCATGCGCTCGTCCATCAACGGCGCGAGCGACCAGTATTTCGATCTTATTTGTTCAATGGTGGTTGCATCTTGCACAACCACCTTAAAGCATGACTCTAAAAATGCCTCCTCCGCAGAATTTGTGGGTACTGATCTGAGGCGTATTTATGCATCTGATTCATTACTTGGAATAAAGTTACGTTCTATAGGTCCGAAATTTTGGGTATCAAAAAATCTGTTGGGCT
>JBOIEG010001392.1:0-8927 GCA_050740915.1 Gammaproteobacteria bacterium
TTGATTGCTCTATGGGATCGAGTGAAACCTCGTTAGTTCCCCTTATAATTCAATAAGTTTAAAGATCCTACGTATGAGTTACCACTATTCGCCTCAAATGATCGAAAATCTGTCCTCGATTTCCCACCGCCTCGCTACGGTCCCCTAAGTCCGACAGGCTCCTAGCTTCCAACCGACGGCGTCAAAACCCAGCGCCATCGCCGCGACAGCTGTTGCAGGTCTTCCTATACCTTCCCCGATCACCTATATATAAGGCATAACGCCCTGCCGTGTAGAAAAGGGAAGGAAATGAGCGTTGCGAAAGAGCTGCTCAACGTTGGCGCACTCGATACTCGCCGGATGTTGAACGCCTTAACCGCCGTCAAGAACGGCGACTTTTCCGTACGTCTGCCGATGGACTGGACCGGCATCAACGGCAAGATCGCCGATACCTTCAATCTGGTCGTTAGCCAAAACGATCTTATTACCAAGGAATTGGAACGGGTGAGCCGGGCCGTCGGCCGGGAGGGCAAGATCGGCCAGCGCGCCGCGCTCGGCAACGGCGCCGGCGGCGCGTGGGCCAAGGAGATCGGCGCGGTCAACGCGCTCATCGATGGCCTGGTGTGGCCGATTGGCGAGACGGCACGCATCCTCGGGGGCGTGGCCAAAGGTGACCTGGCCCAGACCATGACGCTGGAGACGGACGGTCAGCCCCTGAAGGGCGAGTTTCTGCGCATGGCCAAGACCGTCAACGCCATGGTCGCGCAGCTCAACGCCTTCGCCGCCGAAGTGACGCGGGTGGCGCGCGAGGTCGGCACCGAGGGCAAGCTCGGCGGGCGGGCGGAAGTACAAGGCGTGGCCGGCACCTGGAAGGACCTCACGGACAACGTCAACTACATGGCCTCCAACCTCACCGCCCAGGTACGCAACATCGTCGAGGTTACCACCGCCGTAGCCAACGGCGATCTCTCCCGCAAGATCACGGTGGATGTGCGAGGCGAGATCCTCCAGCTCAAGGAAACCATCAACACGATGGTCGAGCAGTTGCGCTCCTTTGCCTCAGAAGTCACCCGGGTGGCCCGCGAAGTCGGCACCGAAGGCCGCTTGGGCGTGCAGGCCGTGGTGCCCGGCGTGGCCGGCACCTGGGCGGACCTCACAGACTCCGTCAACGCGATGGGATCCAACCTCACTGCCCAGGTGCGCAATATCGCCGAAGTCACCACCGCCGTCGCCCGCGGCGATCTCTCCCGCAAGATCACGGTGGATGTGAAGGGCGAGATCCTGGAATTGAAGAACACCATCAACACCATGGTGGATCAGCTCAACGCCTTCGCCGCCGAGGTCACGCGGGTGGCGCGCGAGGTCGGCACCGAGGGCAAGCTCGGCGGGCAGGCCGAGGTGCCCGGTGTCGCCGGCACCTGGAAGGACCTCACCGACTCCGTCAACGTCATGGCCAACAACCTCACAGATCAGGTCCGCGGTATCGTAAAGGTCGTAACCGCCGTGGCCGAGGGCAACCTCCGTCAAAAGCTCACCGTGCAGGCCAAGGGCGAAGTCGCCGCTCTGGGCGAGACCATCAACGACATGACCGACACCCTCGCCACGTTCGCGGACCAGGTCACCAATGTCGCCCGCGAGGTCGGCGTCGACGGCCGTCTGGGCGGCCAGGCCAACGTCCCGGGCGCCGCCGGCACCTGGAAGGACCTCACCGGCAACGTCAACCTCCTGGCGGCGAACCTCACCAGCCAAGTGCGCGCCATCGCGGAGGTCGCCACCGCCGTGACCAAAGGCGACCTCACCCGTTCGATCACGGCCGAAACCCGCGGCGAGGTCGCGGAGTTGCGGGACAACATCAACACCATGATCGACAACCTCCGCGTCACCACCGAGAGCAACCAAGAACAGGATTGGCTGAAGACGAACATGGCGAAGTTCACCGGCATGCTCCATGGCCAGCGCGATCTCATCACCGTCGGCCAGACGCTGCTCTCCGAGCTGGTGCCGCTGGTCAACGCCCAGCAGGGCACCATCTACCAGATGGAGGATGGTGCGAAGCCCTCCCTGCGTCTGCTCGCCGGTTACGCCCGGCGGGCCGGACAGCCCGAACGCATCCCGGCGGGCGAAGGATTGGTCGGCCAGTGCGCGGCGGAAAGGCGGCGCATCCTCCTCGACCGCGTGCCCCCCCGTTACACGCAGATCCACTCCAGCCTCGGGAAATCGAAGCCGGCCAGCATCGTCGTGCTGCCCGTGCTCTTCGAAGGGGAGACCAAGGCCGTCATCGAGCTGGCCTCACTGCAGCCCTTCACCATGACCCACCTCACCTTCCTCGAACAGCTCACGGAGAGCATCGGCGTCGTGCTCAACACCATCGAGGCGACCATGCGTACGGAAAATCTGCTGCAGCAATCCCAGCAGCTCACCTCGGAGCTCCAATCCCGCCAGACGGAGCTCCAGCAGACCAATGAGGAGCTGGAACGCAAGGCCACTCAGCTTATCGAGTCCGGCACCGTCACCGTGGAAGCGGAGCAGATCCCCTTCGCGACCCTGCGCGACGTTGTGGAGCGCGGCTTCCGCCACGTCGCCGAGTCGAACAACCTTCCCTTCCGATTGAACTTCGACCCGTCCCTACCGCGCGTGCTGACGAGCGACCCGAAGCGCCTGCAGCAGATCCTGAAGAACCTGCTCTCCAACGCCTTCAAGTTCACCGCCGAGGGCCAGGTGGTCCTGGACGTCCACCCGGTGACCGAGGGCTGGACACCCGGCCACCGGGTGCTCAGCCACGCTGCGGCCGTGGTGGCGCTGTCGGTGACCGACACCGGTATCGGGATCCCGCTGGAAAAGCAGCGCCTTGTGTTCGAGGCCTTCCAGCAGGCCGATGCCGGCACCGGCCGCAAGTATGGCGGCACCGGTTTGGGCCTGGCCATCAGCCGCGAGCTGGCGACCTTGCTGGGCGGCGAAATTTGACTCTCCAGCACGCCTGGAGAGGGCAGCACCTTCACCCTTTATTTGCCGGTGACCTATACCGGCCCGGCGGCGCCAAGGATTGCGCGCTCCACCGCACAAGTCATTGATGCCGCCTTGCCCGTGCTGCCGGTTGCGCCCGAGGAAGCCGTTCCCGATGACCGCGAGTCCATCCAGCCCGGCGACCCCGTGATGTTGATCGTGGAGGACGATCACCACTATGCGCGGGTGCTCCTTGGGCTGGCGCGCGAGAAAGGATTCAAAGGCATCGTGAACGGCCGTGGCCAGACGGCCTTAGCGCTCGTCCGCCAGTATCTGCCTACGGCCATCAGCCTGGACGTCTTCTTGCCCGACATGCTCGGCTGGACGGTGCTCGACCATCTGAAGCGCGATCCCGCCACGCGGCACATCCCGGTGCAGATCATCACGGTGGAAGAAGAGCGCCCGCACGGCCTGGCCCACGGCGCCTTCGCCTACCTGGTCAAGCCGGCCACCACCGACGCCCTCGAACAAAGCCTCGACCGTATCAAGATCTTCGCCGCGCCGCATCTCAAGCGCTTGCTGGTGATCGAGGACAACGCGATCGAGAGCCAAGGCATCGTCGAATTGCTCGGCCACACGGACATTGAAATCACCACCCTGGGCTCCGGTGCCGAGGCCCTAACCGCGCTCCGGGATCGCGCGTTCGATTGCTGCGTGCTCGACCTGCGGCTGCCCGACATGAGCGGCTTCGAGCTGCTGGAGCAGGTGCAGGGCGAGCCGAGCCTGTGCGACCTGCCGATCATCGTCTTCACCGGCAAGGACCTCACCGGCGACGAGGAGAAACAGCTCAAGACGATGGCCCAGAGCATCGTGCTCGAGGATGTCCAGTCGCCCGACCGGCTCTTGGACGAAACGGCGCTGTTCCTCCACCGCGTCGTCGCCGACTTGCCCGAGCCCAAGCGCCAGATGCTCGAACGGCTGCACAGCTCGAACGAGGCCTTGCGCGGCCGCAAAATGCTGGTGGTGGACGACGACGCCCGTAACATTTTTGCCTTGAGCAGCGTACTCGAGAACCAGGAGATGGAAGTCATCAGCGCTACCAACGGCCGTCAGGCTATCGAGCTGGTCCAGAACACCCCGGACTTGCGGGCCGTGCTCATGGACATCATGATGCCCGAGATGGACGGCTACCAGACCATGCGCGAGATCCGCCATGATCCGCGCTTCCGGCTCCTGCCGATCCTCGCCCTCACCGCCAAGGCGATGAAGGGCGATCGCGAAAAATGCCTCACCGCCGGCGCCTCCGACTACATCGCCAAGCCCGTGAACACGGACCAGCTCCTCTCGCTGCTCCGCGTCTGGTTGCATCGGTGAGAGCTTGTGAATAAATCTACTGTGCAGCCCGCCCGCTTCGTTGCACGGTGCTCGGAATCCTCATGTATTCCCACATACACTGCGGTTGCTCGCCTCTTCCTTGAGGCTCGCCCCTTCGGGGCAGATGCGCCGTTTCGCTCCCGGCGAAACGGTCCTGCGCGCCGCGCGCCTCGCGGGTGGGCTTGCTCGCTACGATTTTTTCACAAGCTCTGAGAAGAGGGTGCGATGGACAAGCGCGCCAATATCCTGTTGGTGGACGACAAGCCACAAAACCTGGATGTGCTCGAGAGCATCCTGGATTCGCCGGCTTACCGGTTGCTGCGTGCACAGAACGCGAACCAGGCGTTGGGGACAATCCTCGCCCACGACATCGCCGCCGTCGTGCTGGACGTCGAGATGCCGGAGATGGGCGGCTTGGAGCTGGCGCGGATCATCAAGGGCCGAAAGGAAACCGAACATATCCCGATCCTTTTCCTCTCCGCCCAGTTTCGCGAGGACCAAGATGTGCTCGAGGGCTACGGCGCGGGCGCCGTGGATTACCTCACCAAGCCCGTCAACGCGCAGATCCTTACATCCAAGGTGGCCGTCTTCGCAGATCTCTTTCGCAAGACCCAAGCGCTGGCCGCGGCCAACCGCGCCTTGGAACTCGAGGTCACCGTGCGCAAGCAGGCCGAGGGACGGATCGCCGCCGCGCTCCGGGAAAAAGAGACCCTGCTGAAAGAAGTCCACCACCGGGTCAAGAACAACCTGCAGGTCATTTCCAGCCTCCTCGATCTGCAGGCCGGGCAGACCCAGGACCCAGCCGTCCGTGCGTTGCTGGCCGAGAGCCAGGGCCGCTTGCGGGTCATGGCCCTCATCCACCAACTCCTTTACGAACGGAAAGATTTCTCGCGGGTCGATCTCGGCCAGTATCTGGAACGCTTCACGCAGATCGTGCTCAGTGTCTATCCGGTGGATCCGCAACGGATCGCGTTGAAGCTTGCCGCGGCGGAGGTGTACGTCGATCTGGAGCGGGCGATGCCCTGCGCGCTCCTCGTCAACGAGCTCGTGACCAACGCGCTCAAACACGCCTTTCCCGGCGGCCGGGCCGGAGAGATCGGCCTGAGCTTGAAGGCGCACGGGGACGGGGAGACCGTGCTCACCCTCTGGGACAACGGCGTGGGTCTGCCCGTTGGGCTGGATATAAACCAGGCCACATCACTCGGCTTGCAGCTCGTGCCGCTGTTCGTGGACCAGATGCACGGGAGCTTGCGGGTCGAGCCGGGGCCGGGGGCCTGCTTTGAGCTGCGCTTCCGAACCAGCAAAGGATGAGACATGGTGAGCCGAGCGGTGCAGGGTCTCACGCATGACTGTACATGTTATTGCTATAGGGGGACGTCATTTCGCCAGAGCCTACCCCGCGAAAGCCGGGGGATTGGCCGGGATCCGGACGCATGGATGCCTTCGCTGGCCCTGGATTGCGTACACGCCCCCGTATCGAGTACGGGGTACGCAATGACGCTGCAAGTGATAGTGGTTGCACACCGAAGCGCAAGCACTGTATGAACGCTAGCATCGTGATCGTCGAGGACGAGCGTGTCATCGCCTTGCACTTGAAACAGCAGCTCGAGGCCCTGGGCTACCGGGTAGCCGCGATGGTGGCGAGCGCCGAGCAGGCGATAGAGCAGGCCGGCGAGCTCCGTCCCGACCTCGTGCTCATGGACATCCACCTAGAAGGGGCTAGGGACGGGATCGAGGCTGCGGGAAGGATCCACGCCGACTATCGCATCCCGGTGGTGTTCTTGACCGCCTACGCCGAGGACGAGACCTTGAAGCGGGCCCAGGCGAGCCTGCCCTTTGGATATCTGGTCAAGCCGGTCGAGGCGCACGAGCTGCACGCCACCCTGCAGATGGCGCTGAGCCGCCGCGCGGCCGAGGTGGAGATCGAGGCCGAGGTTGAAAAAGGCAAGGAGCGCCTGCACCTCGCCCTCGACGCGGCCGGGCTCGGGGTCTGGGAGTGGGACGCCGCTAGCTGCCGGCTCACCGCTGGGGAAGGAATCCAGGCCATCTTCGGGGGAACCAGGGGCCGATCAGCGAGTCGTGGGTCGCCTTCCTCGCGCGGGTCCATCCGGAGGATCGCGCGGGCGTCCAGGAGGCGATGGAACAGTCAGCGGCGTTCGCACAATCGCTGAACCTCATGTTCCGAACCCTGCGGCCCGGGGGGGGAGCTCGGCTGGATCGAGGCCCATGCCAAGGCCTCTGAAGCGGGCCTGGCCGGCCAGGCCCGCGTGGTCGGGATCGTTAAGGACATCACCGCGCGGCGCCAGACCGAAGAGCGGCTGCGGCAGGCCGTAGCGGTCTTGGAGACGACGGCCGAGGGGATCTTCCTCATGGACCGCGAGCATCTGATCGTCTCGGTCAACCCGGCCTTCACGGCGATCACGGGGTATGGCTCGGAGGACGCGCTGGGGCAGGACCCCGATGTGTTCCTGCACGCCCGGTGCCATAATGATCAGTTCTATCCCAGGCTCGAAACCACCCCTGGCGGCCAGTGGCAGGGGGAGACCCATTGCCGGCGCAAGATCGGCACGGTCCTCCCAGTCTGGGAGAACGTGAGCGTGGTCCGGGACGAGGGCGGCGCCGTGACCCATTACGTCACCGCGTTCTCCGACATCAGCGCCATCCGGCGGGCCGAGGCGCAGCTTAATCACCTGGCCCACCACGACCCCCTCACCGGGCTCCCCAACCGCCTGCTCTTCAAAGACCGACTGGACCAGATGCTCGCGCGGGCGCGCCGGGAGGACGAGCGCTGCGCCATCCTCTTCTTCGACCTCGACGGCTTTAAGGTCATCAATGACACGCTCGGACACTCGAGCGGCGATCTACTGCTCCAGACCGTCGCCACCCGCATCAAGGGACAACTGCGCAGTAACGATACCGCGGCCCGGTTCGGGGGCGATGAGTTCGTGGTCATCCTCGGTAACATCGCCCATCCCGAGGACGCGGCGGGCATCGCCCGTAAGCTCCTCGCGGCCCTGGCCGTGCCCGTGGAGCTCGGGGGGGAGCCGGTCACCGTCTCCGCGAGCGTGGGCATCAGTGTCTACCCCGATAACGGCCGCGGCCGCGATGCGCTGCTCAAGGCCGCTGACACGGCCATGTACAGCGCCAAGGCGCAAGGGCGCAATCGCTACTGTTTCTACACCGAAGAGCTGGCAACGCGGGCGGCCGAGCGCCTGAACATCGAGCAGGGGCTGCGGGGCGCGCTCGCTACCGAGGGCCTGGTGCTCTACTACCAGCCGCAGGTGGCCCTTGGCGACGGCGCCCTCATCGGGGTCGAGGCGCTCGTACGCTGGCAGCATCCCAAGGACGGCCTGATCATGCCGGATCGCTTCATCGGGATCGCCGAGGAGAGCGGGGTCATCGAGCCGCTCGGTCGCTGGGTGCTGTTCACGGCCTGCGCGCAAGCCGTCGCGTGCCGGCGTGCAGGCGGGCCGCCGCTCCATCTCTCCGTCAACGTCTCGGCCCGCCAGCTCGCCCGCGACCACTTCGAGGACACCGTGCGCGAAGCGCTCGCCGAGAGCGGCCTCCCGGCCTCTCAACTCGAGATCGAGATCACCGAGAGCACCTTGCAAGTCATCGAGCACAGCCGGCACCTCCTCGAAGCGCTGAAGGCCCTGGGGGTCTCGATCGCGATCGATGACTTCGGGACGGGCTACTCCTCGCTCAGCGTCCTCAAACACCTGCCCATTGACCGGATCAAGATCGACCAGTCCTTCGTGCGCGACATCCCGGGCGACGCCGACGACGTGGCGATCGTCGAGGCCATCATCAGCCTGAGCCGGACACTAAGGCTCTGCGTCATCGCCGAAGGGGTGGAGACCGACGCCCAGCTTGCCATCCTGCGCCGCCTCGGTTGCGATGAGGGCCAGGGCTACCTGTTCAGCCAGCCCCTGCCCTCGCCTGAGCTACAAAGCCTCTCGAGGGGGAACGGGCGTGGGCGCACCTGCCGTGGGGCTGAGGTGGGTGGTGGGGAATCACACCGACCAAGCAAGGAATCGACAAACCTAATTTAATCTCCTCCCGCTCAACGCGGCCAAGCCGAGCGCCTTGAGGAGCTTCGGCTGCACTTCGGGTCCATCTTCGAAACCCGCTTGTCTTGGGTAAGCGCCCACCTGCGCGCGAGAGCAACGCAACCCAAAGCCGAAGTCGATTGCGGCCCTCGAGAACAAATTTGCGGGTTGGGCTCAGCTCCTACGTCATACCGCCAATGGACGCAGAATTCGTCGCCCCCGTATAAAGGTCAGCCCGAGGGACGAGCCTCACGCAACCGTGGCGGCCCGCCCGGCGGAAAGCCCGAATTTATCGGAAATATATTTGGAAAGATCACAATGAGGATAGATAGAATGACGATTCGATACAGGCAAAATGTGCCCTACCCGCTTGGGTTTTCTCGAAACTGCGGCAGCAAAACGCTCGCGATCGCCGTCGCGATGTGCTGCGTGCTAGTGTAGTGTCCCTTAAATAGCTTTACAGACTTTCCAGTGATTGCTATGGTCTCGCTCATGCCGAACACCCGCGTGGCGATCAAGTTGCAGCCGGCTGAACGCACGCCGCTGGAGACAGGGGGATCCGCACACGGAACTCCGCAACAG
>JBOIEG010001393.1:0-4325 GCA_050740915.1 Gammaproteobacteria bacterium
AGCTTGTCGTTGTTTCACTCGGTCCCCCTTATGACTAGAGTCAATCGTGCTTAATTGCTCTATGGGATCGAGTGAAACCTCGTTAGTTCCCCTTATAATTCAATAAGTTTAAAGATCCTACGTATGAAAGCCCACTAACCGGACCGCCGCGTCCTCGACAGCGACCCGCACCTTGATAGCGTCGTGCTTCTCTCGGGAGTGCGGCCCGTCGTCGGTTTTGTTGACGACATGAAACGTGACCTTCTTCGGCGTGGCTTTGACAGCGAACGGGAAAGGCCTCTTCACCCCGATCCCCAGTTTTTTCGCGGCCTCGGGAACGAACTCCGCCAACTGCTTCTCGTCCTTGATCTCGTATGGGATCGGCACCTCCTGCCAAGACGCCACCTGAGCGTAGGCGAGGAAGCATGCTTTGAACTCAAAGCTCTCGCTGACCCCAATCGCCCCGTCACGGACTTGGGCGATCGACGGCTTGCCGTCCCAAATGGTGATCTCCCCCTTCAGCCCTTCGACCGGCCCGAGGGCGTACAGGTGTTTTCTCTTCGACAGCCGCTGCAAGTCAATGGTGCCATTTAGATCACCATCGCGCATGACGCTACGCATCTCGCCGACGAACCGAACCTCCACGGCTGGGGGCTCTGCGAGAAATGCGGCCGTAACCAATAGATTGACGACGCAGTTCGCTCTCCACATGGCCTCTCCTCTCCGTACGCCAAGGGGCCTTGCCCCTGCCGCCTAACTATATATGGACTCCCCCGTTTTGCAAGAACGATTTTTCGTGTTGGAAACAAGGATTCAATTATTAACGGGCTCCTATTTACCGCAGTGAAATAATATTCTTGATCAAGCAATATCTCCTGAAAAAGATACTGAAAAAGCCTATAGTAAGATAATTCAGTTTATATCTGGCAACATCGGCGGCTATCGCGAGTAGCCAATACCATTCACCATGATCAAAAAGCTGTTCGACGCTGAACCGCTCAAGGACGCGCCACGTCATCTCCCGACGCTGGATGGTGCACGCGCGGTCGCCGCACTGATGGTCCTCGTCTCGCACAGTGCCAACGCCGGCCTGCTTCCCGACGTGCTCGGCAAAGGCGCTGGGCAGATGGGCGTGGTGTTGTTCTTCGTGTTGAGTGGCTTCCTGATGGCGTACCTGCACGCCGATCGAGCGTTCGATCGAGCCGAGGTCGAGCGGTACGCGCGCCATCGCGTCGGTCGTGTCGTGCCGCTCTACCTCGCGGTCGTCTTGATCTCGTATTTGCTCTTCCAGCGGTACGAGAACGTGATCGTGTTCGAGATCGCCAATGATGAAGATCTCGCGCGGCATCTGTTCCTCATCCGCGGCGACCACACGCTGTGGACGATTCCCGTCGAGATTCACTTCTACATCGTGTTCGTTCTGCTGTGGTACCTGAACTCCAGGCGACGAGCCTTCGTCGGCGTCGCGACGATCGCCGCCGTGCTGCTCGTGCTGATGGTGCTCGCGAAGCTGTCGAGCGCACTCTATGGGTACCTTCCATACTGGGGGCACTTCTTCCTGTTCGGATTCTGTATCGGTCTGCTCTGGCGCAGGCACTATCGCCGCGTCACCGAGTGGCTATCGCTGCATCGGTTTGGGATGCGCTGGGTGGCGTTCGCCGTGATCGTCGCGATGGTGCTCTCGCTGCCGGCGATTCGCGCGGACCGCGGCATCTACACGCCGCCGAACTGGTGCGACCCGTTGGCCGGTGGCGTTCCCGTTCTGTTCTTTCTATGCGCGCTTGTGGGCATCGGTCCGTTCAGATGGCTTTGCGCCAAGCCTCTCCGTTACCTCGGCGGAATCTCGTACGGGATCTACATCGTCCAGTATCCCGTGCTGATGTCGTTGACCCGCGTGTTCACGCCGACGAGCAAGCTCGAGGCGTTCGGATTGTTCGCACTGATCGTCACACTCGTGATCACGATCTCGGCGATCTCGTTTCGCTTTTTCGAGCGACCACTGCAAGACATCGTCAACGGGAAAAAGCGCATCACCTCCGACACCGGCGCGATCTCTCCGTAGGCGTTACACGTCGTCGGTCGTACTCGCAGATCCGCAGCAGCGACGCGATGAACGCGTAGCGCCCTGTGGCGCCGGCCAGGACTCTAAACTGGGACCGGAGAGGATATGAGTCCCTTATCTGATCGTAGCGGCGAGCTGCGCGACTCTTAACGCTGCCGGCGGATGCGAATCGTGAAAGGCGGAATAGAGTGGATCGGGGGTGAGGGTGCGGGCGTTTCCCCGGTAAAGCTTGGCTAAGGCCCGAATCAGACTACCAGCGTCCGCTTGCTCTGCGGCAAAATTGTCGGCTTCAAATTCTTGGCGGCGCGAGAGCGCGGCCAGCGCAGGTTGTAGCAACACGCTGAACACCGGAGCGACCATGAAAAATAGTACAATCGCGGTATGTGCGGAGGGCTGCGAGATCCCTAGCCCAAGGTAGAACCATGGCTGCTCCATAAGCCAGGCGAGACACGCAAGCCCAACGAGGCTCAGGCCCGCCAGCAGCACGATCCTTTTCAACACATGTCGGCGTTTGAAATGCCCAAGCTCATGGGCCAATACAGATTCCACCTCGCTGGGCTCCAGCTCTTTCAGTAGCGTGTCGAAGAACACGATACGCTTGCTCTTGGCAAACCCGGTGAAGTAGGCGTTGCCGTGGGTAGAGCGCAAGGAGCCATCCATGACAAAAAAACCCTTGCTCGAGAATCCGTTTCGCGCGAGCAGCGCCTCGATGCGGCTGCGCAGCTCAAAATCGTCGAGCGGTCGGAACTTATTAAACAGCGGCGCGATCAACACCGGATACGCCCAAGTCATCAACAGGCTAAAGCCAAACCAGCCCACCCACACCTTGAGCCACCCCAGCCCGCCCGGGGATTGCAGCAACCACAGAACTAGCGTCGCCAAGGGGATCCCCAGCGCGAGCAGCAGGAGCGCGCGCTTTAACCGATCGGAGAAAAACACCTTGGGCGTCGTTCGATTAAAGCCAAAGCGCTCCTCGATCACAAAGGTGCGATAGAGCGCTGCCGGAAGGTCGAAGAGCGCCGTGAGCGCCAAGGCCGAAAGCATGACCCCAACACCGGTAGCACGCTCGGGCAATCCGAGGTGTCGCCAAGCCCGATCCAGTAGATCGAGCCCGCCGCCTAGCGTCCAGATAAGAAGGAGCACGCTCGCCAACAAAAGTTCATACTGGGCAAAGCCGGTGCGGGTGACGGTGTAATCGGCGGCTTTCTGGTGATCGGCGAGCGGGATCTGTGTTTCAAAGGCTTTGGGAACCCTTTGCCGATTGTGTCGCACGTGACGTATTTGACGGCCATCGAGCCATAGATGCACCGCCGCTTGCGCGATAAGCGCGAGGGCGAAAACGAGCGAGAAAAGATTCACGACCGAAACTCTACCAAGGTCACATTGCGGGTCTCACCAGAGCGGCTTGCTGAGATTCTCCGTAAACGACGAGAACATGATGTTGAAGCTGATGCTAATTCTTTCGTGCTCGCTGGCATTGGCGTCAACGGAGTGTTGTAGATAGGACGGGAAAATAAGAAGGGTGCCATTCTTGGTCCGCACGACGACCTGATCGCTGTTCTCAGCGGTGAGTGCCACGACCGGTGGCCTGATGATGCCGGTTTGAATTCTGGGGTCATGAAAGTTGATTGTATCGGCGCCCGGGTATGTGCGCACGTAATACACACCGCTTAAAAAGTTGTTCGGGTGACTGTGGACCCTGTGTGCCGCACCCTGAGTAAGCACCGTGGCCCAGCAGCCCGTGATCTCGAAAGCGTCATAACCAATTCTCAAGAATCGCAGGACGCTCTTTGTCGCATGAGTGATACAAGAGACCAGCTCCTGAAATTCTTCCCGTTGATGCAGTGTTTGAACGGATTGCCATCCCTGCCCACGTGCAAGCGCCGGGACATCTCGCCTCATTTCTTCGAGCGCCTCAAGGATCTTGGCGTCCATCGCTTCATGCAATTCCGCTTTGAGTGGCACCTTCCAGACCAGCGTTGGAAACATTGGGACGACATCCGACGCCTCAATCCACGGGCTGATCTCTTTTGTCATAAGCTCACTCGGCCGGTTCGCCTGCAGATTCCTTGTGGTTAGTCGTAGCGTGCGGTGAGAGCTTGTGAAAAATCTGCTGCGCTCGGGATCTCGTGTTCCGGCGGTGCTCGGGATCCCCAGGTATTTCACTATACACTCCGGTTGCTCGTCTCATCCTTGAGACTCGCCCCTGCGGGGCTTGCGCGCCGTTTCGCTCCCGGCGAAACGCTCCTGCGCTCCGGCGGAACACGACCTCCCCTCGCTCGCG
>JBOIEG010001394.1:0-1305 GCA_050740915.1 Gammaproteobacteria bacterium
ATGCTAAACAGCATCAAGGCTACGATGAATGACCAGAAATACAGCGCCTTACCCGACTTTGACAGTTGCTGCGGACATGATTGTTATTTAGTCGGACGGATCAATGCCTTAGGGGTGTTGGCGAAAACACCCATGTACGCATAAGGTTAAGCGATCTGAAGGAGAGGCGGGGGATTCTTTATTTTCAGGGATTTCAACTGCTTGAGTGCGTCCTGGGGCGGTTCAGTCACCTGCCAAACGGTCCCCTTAGGGCTCAACAATTGCGCGAGTTTGATCCGCTTCACGTCATTGCGGATGTTGCGCCAGGTATCCGCGCAAGCGGCTTCCGCCATGCGCTCGAGCAAGAGGGCGAGCACGGTCAAGAACACATGGGCATGGATGCGATGCACGGCCCAGTGGAAGACCGGACGTAGACGCAGTCCGGTCTTGAGCGTACGCCAGGCCTCCTCCACCCGCTGCAGCTGTTTGTAACCGAGCGCCAGGTCCTCGGCCGTCAGGGTATCATCATTGCTGTGTACGACGAACTTGCCGTCCAAGCGCTCAGCGGCTTTGACCTTCGCTTCGTCGATGACGAGCGCACCTTTGGCCGTGAGCTTGAGGTAGCGCCCGTAACGGCGGCTCGCCCGCAGCCCACACGCACGTTTGCTGTGCCCTTCGCACCTCGGATCGCGCAGCGTCTGGAGCTCGGCCCGAAGCTCGGCGAGCACGCGCGTGCGATGCTCCCGCTGACGCGCCTCTTCTTGCGGGTTGTGGCAGAGGACATAACGCCGACGGCGCTCGCCCTCGCCGACGGTAACCTCTTTCACCCGCAGGTTTTCAGCCACCGCCCGATAGCGGCCGGGACGGCTCAAGACCGCCTCATCGATCTCCCCACCCGCGTGGATGGGCAGACAGACGATGTAGCGCCCGCCACTCGCGCCCAGCGCCGTGAGATTTTTCGCAGAGACCATCCCCGCATCGCCCACAAACACACAGCGCCCGAGCTTCCAGCCCTTGAGCTCGGCTTTTATTTTCTCCACCGTGGTGACGTCCACCGTATTACCGGGGAACACCCAGTGGCGCACCGGGAAACCATCGCGGGTCACCGCGAGCCCGACCACGATTTTGGGGGCGTTGTCGCGACCGTTTTTCGACGTCCCGCGCTTGCGCAAGGCACGGTAGGTCTTCGCACCCGCCGCACGGCTGCCTTGCACTTCATCGGTTTCATCCCGGCCTTCATCCTCCTCGTCGATCTCAAAGTGCAGGGAGGTCGTGTCGTAGAAGAGGAGCTCCACATCGAGGTCGAAGAGATCGGCGAGGCGATAA
>JBOIEG010001395.1:0-2036 GCA_050740915.1 Gammaproteobacteria bacterium
GCGCGTCACGTCACGTGGGACCCCCTGCTCCGGGACCACGTCGGCGTTACGGGGAGCTCACGAGGGCAGAACGGGTATGCACGGGTGTACGGCGCGTCGCCGTGGGAAGACCTCGTCAGCTTGGCGCTCATCGGAGGCACCGTCACCTACTTGCCGAGCGGTGTTACCCCTCAGCCCGGCGACATGGTATACTGGTTCGAGTATGACTTCCGCACGCAGGCAAATGCCTACCGAGCCCGGCGACGCATGGCCGAGGTTATACGCTCGGTCGCCAGGCACCTGCTATTTGATGCTACCCCAACGCCGGGGGCTAGCGGCACCTGTTTGCTCAACGCCTCCGGCGAAGTCGTCGGCATCGTCATCGCCAGTGACGCCATGGAGGACCAGAGAGCTGTCGGCGTCGCGGTACAGCTTGACCCGGATCTGTTCCAATGATGTTCGCCTGGACCGCGCAACTTGGCGAGATGCTCATGACCGCCGGCATCATCACACTCATAGCTGTGTTCGGCATCGGCGACGGCGACCCGATCAAGCGAATCCACAAGGTCCCGATGTGTCGCATAACGTGCACGGTGCAACTCAGCACAGTCACGTGTGATGAGAAAACGGAGGATGTTTGGAACGACTTCATCGAACGAGAGGTAGCCAAGGACCCGCACAACTACTGTGGGGCTTGCGGCACGCCAATCGATTGCGAGAAGGTACGCTACCGATAACCCACCAAGGAGGTCTCTTTGTCTTATCGCTCACGTATATGTGAGATTTGCTACGCCGACTTCACCCCCCCTCATCGTCGCACGATGCTCAGCACCGGCGACAACCATCTTCGGATTTGCGCCTCTTGCCGGCGGAGCACCTTAGACGCCGTGGAGAGCACGCCGCCGCAGAACGATGTAGCGACGCCGCACTCGGTAGCCGCGCCGATGCGCCAGGTCGTGTTCGACCTCGAGACGTGGGGACTGGATCGTGGCTGGGGCGTGACGATGGTGGCGTCGTTCTTGATCCACGGCTACGCGGCCGGGACCAAGAAGGTGACACTCACGCTGCGGGACTACACGGCGTGGGGACAGGGGACTCGGTCGAATGATCGGGACATGGTCGCCGCGGTGTTCGACGAGCTGCGGCCGTGCCACATCGGATATGCGCACAACGGCGAGCGGTTCGACATCCGCTGGCTCCGCACCGTCGCCCTCAAGTACGGGCTCGAGATGCCGCGACTCAAGCTCGTCGACCCATGCATGATTGCGTGGAAGAAGTACCTGCTCGGCCGGAACAGCCTGGAGGCCGTCGCCGACTTTCTCGAGCTGAGTGAGAACAAGGGCAAGGAGAAGCTGCACATCAGCCCGGACGTCTGGCGGCATGCTCTCATGGACAACGACGACGCCGCGTGGGCACTCCTGGTCGATAGGTGCGAGAGCGACGTGGACCTGCTCAACGAGGTGGCGGCCCGTGTTACGGGCGACATCGGTATGGTGGACTACTCCGGGTCGTGGCGATGACATCCGTAATATTCCTTCCCCGAGAACAGAAGACGTTGAATCTATGGATACCTGGCATCCAGAAAATGCTTGAAACCCCGCCTACTCCCACCGGATCTCCTTTGTTACCGCCAAAGTCTCGGCATCGTCTTCTGGCAGGACAGTTAATTTACGATCAAGAGGCGCTCACGTGCTCGGCTTGTGGCGCTGTGTTGATAACAGCCTTCCAGGCATTGAATGACGATTTTCTTGAAGTACGCAAACAGGTATTGAGTCAGTGTACGGAAACTTGACAATTGGCACAAAACGTGCTAGGGTAGGAACATGAGCATCGTCACTCTCTTCCCCATTCTCGTCAAAGCTGTGCCTGTCGTCCTCCAGCTCGTTCCGCTCGTCGAGCGCCTCATCAAAGGTCCCAAGCAGGGCGCCGTCAAGCGTGAGATCGTCGTCGAGGCGGTCAAGGCTGTGATCCTCGCCGCGGAAGGAATCTCCGGCAAGGACTTCGTGGACGAGACGCTGTTCGCCAACGGCGTTGGTCAGATCGTCGACGGTGTGGTG
>JBOIEG010001396.1:0-1978 GCA_050740915.1 Gammaproteobacteria bacterium
CCCCATGTCTCCAGCGGCGTGCGTTCAGCCGGCTGCAACTTGATCGCCACGCGGGTGTTCGGCATGAGCGAGACCCTAGCAATCACTGGAAAGTCTGTAAAGTTATTTAAGGGACACTACACTAGATGAGCCGGAAGCCGCTTGCACCAGCACCTCGGTGGCTCGGGGATCTTGCGCGCCTACCAGTTGATCGAGCACATCCTGATCGATAGTCTTAGCCGCGGCTTCCGAGGGCTGGGGTTCCCGCCTCCTGGACCTTCAGGGACCCGATGGTCAATGGGGTGGTCTCCCCTACGTTTGCCCGGGCTGGATTTCCACCACAGACACCCTGCTGCTGTTGAGAGATCTGGGGTTGGATCCGACCAGTGAGCAAGCCCGAAGGGCAGTAGGCCTCGTCCGGGGCAACAGCACCTGGGGACCAGAATTCGACGAGGCGTCCTTCTTCGAGGGCGAGGTCGAGCCCTGTATCAACGGAAGGGTCCTCGCCTGTGGTGCGTACTTCGGCGAGGCCAGCGATCGGCTGGTCGATCGGCTTCTCCACGAGCAGTTGGAGGACGGGGGCTGGAACTGCGAGGCCCCGCCGAGCAAGCGATCCTCGTTCCACACGACGATCTGTGTCCTCGAAGGGTTCTTGGAGTACGAAAAGGCGAAAGGCGCCACGACTGCCGTGAAGGACGCTCGCCTTCGCGGACAGGAGTACCTCTTGGAACGTAGCATGTTCAGGTCACTGTTAACCGGAGAGGTAATCGATTCCGATTGGACGCAGTTTTCGTTTCCGACTCGCTGGCACTTCGACGTCCTGTGGGGTCTGGACTATCTGCGGAGAGCCGGCGTCGAACTAGACCAACGCGTCGCGGAGGCCATCGATCTAGTCAAGAAGAAGCGGGACGGCTATGGGCGATGGCCGTTCGAGAACCCCCACGCCGGTGAGGTCCACTTCAACATGGAAGACAGCGCCGGGAAGCCCAGCCGCTGGAACACACTCCGCGCTTTACGAGTGTTGGACTGGTATTCAACACGAGACTAACGCAGATGCCATCGGAGAGGGACTTGCGACTACCCGTACTTAAGCGGCCTAACCGGGTAGCCGGGGGTGTTTAGCCCCCAGCCCCCACACCACCACGGCATGCGGGTCCGCACCGGGCGGTTCACGAAAGTGGAGCACACGATAACATCAGGTATAGTCGTGGGCACGCATCCACAGCGCCCGCACGGAGATCAAGCCCTGGCTGGTCAGCCAGTCGTTCGTCATCCCGGTTTGTGTCGCCAGGGTCTTCGACAAATGCCAGTAGCTTTTGCTGCTGATCGCCGTGAAGATCGCCTGACGTTTACTGGTTCCCAACGCCAGAAGATGGCGGACTTTGGTGCGTACCCAACGCCACTGCTGGAAGTCACACATACGGACACGCCTGCGCAGCCACGCGTCAACCTCCGGTATGGGTCGATAGTGATCCGAATGCCGAAATAGTTCATCCAGCCTCGAACGTAACGCGCGAGCCGATTGAACCGGTGATCCATCGAGACGCCCCAGCTCCGTCCGGTCAGTTTCCGGACCGTATGCTTGAAGTCCGCGAAGGCGTGGTCCGTCCAGCGAAGTTTCGTTCCTCGAAAAGTGAAACCGAGAAACTCACAGTCATTGGTCTTGACCACCCGGCTCTTCCGCTCGTTGACCACGAGTTTCAGCTCGCGGGTCAGATAGCGCGTAATGCTGGCCTTGACGCGTTCCCCGGCGCGTTGGCTTTTGACCAGAATCCGCAGGTCATCGGCATATCTCGCGAAACCGTGGCCACGTCGTTCCAGTTCTTTGTCGAGGTCGTCCAAGAGAATATTGGTGAGCACTGGAGAGAGCGGAGACCCTTGAGGGGTACCAAGCTCCGTTGCCTGGATGATGTCCCCGACCCGTACACCCGCCCGCAGGTAGCGGCCTATCAAGCCGAGAAGGCATTTATCTTTCACCTTCCTGGCCACGCGGGCCATC
>JBOIEG010001397.1:0-2469 GCA_050740915.1 Gammaproteobacteria bacterium
TTGTCGTTTGCGCAGCAGCGGCTGTGGTTTTTGGCGCAGATCGGCGCCAGCCAGGCCTATCACATTGCCAACGGCTGGCGGCTGAAAGGGCAGCTTGATCGCGGCGCTTTACGGCGGGCGCTGGACCGGATCGTGAGACGGCATGAGGCGCTGCGCACCACGTTCATTGTTATCGAAGGCCAACCAGTACAGCGTATCGCGGCGGCAGAAGAGAGCCGGTTCCACGTGCTGGAACACGATCTGATTGGGGTGACGGAGGCTCAGACCGAATTAGATTGGCTGGTGAGGGAAGAGGCAGCGGCCGAGTTTGATCTGGAAGCGGGGCCACTGATTCGCGGGCGCCTGATCCGGCTTGGCGAAGAGGAGCACGCGCTGTTGATAACCATGCATCACATCGTTTCCGACGGCTGGTCGATGGAGGTGTTGATGAACGAGCTGAGCGTACTGTACGGGGCGTTTGCGCGCGGGGAAGCAGACCCGCTGCCGGCCCTGGAGGTGCAGTATGCGGACTACGCGGTATGGCAGCAGCAGTGGATGGAAGGCGAGATGCTGCGCCAACAGGCGGAGTACTGGGAGCGGACGTTAGCGGGCGCGCCGACGCTGCTGGAGTTGCCGACAGACCATGCGCGACCGGCGGAGCAGGAGTATGCCGGCGGCTGGGTGAGAGTGGAGCTGGATGAGGAACTGAGCCGCGGGCTGAAGGAGTTAAGTAAGAAGCACGGGATGACGCTGTACATGACCTTGCTGGCCGGATGGGGCGCGCTGCTGGCGCGGCTGTCGGGGCAGCAGGAGGTGGTGATCGGGACGCCGGTGGCCAACCGTGGTCGGGTGGAGATCGAAGGGCTGATCGGATTCTTCGTGAACACGCTGGCGCTGCGGTTGGATGTCTCGGGATCGCCGAGCGTGGGGGAGATGCTGGAGCGAGTGAAGGAGCAGGTGCTGGCAGCGCAGCAGCATCAGGACATCTCGTTTGAGCAGGTAGTGGAGGTGGCGCGGCCGGCCCGGAGTCTGGCGCACAGCCCACTGTTTCAGGTGATGTTGGACTGGGAACAGAATGCCGGCGGCGGCGGCGGGTTGGCGATGCCCGGTGTGGAGTTGGGAGCGTTGGGGGTGGCCTCGGATGTGGTCGCGAAGCACGACCTATTGTTGTTTTTGCGGGATGCCGGCGAACGGATCGTGGGAGGTTTGGTGTATGCGCGGGCACTGTTCGAGCGCGCGACGGTGGAGCGCTATCTGGGATACCTGCGGAGACTGTTGGAAGGGATGGTAGCCGATGAGAGGCAGGCGATCGATCGCTTGCCACTGCTGCCGGAGGGAGAGTGTCAGCAGGTCTTGTATGAATGGAACGCGACGGAGGCGGAGTATCCGCGCGAGCGATGTGTGCACGAGTTGTTTGAAGCGCAGGTGGCGAAGACGCCGGATGCGGTGGCGGTAGTTTATGAAGAGGCGAGCTTGAGTTATGGCGAACTGAACCGGCGGGCCAATCAGTTGGCGCACTATCTGCGGGAGCTGGGAGTAGGGCCGGATGAGCGAGTGGCGATTTGCGCAGAGCGGAGCCTGGAGATGGTGGTGGGGTTGTTGGGAGTGTTGAAGGCTGGGGGAGCGTATGTGCCGCTGGATCCGGCTTATCCGGTGGAGCGGCTGCGCTACATGGTCGCAGACAGCGCGCCGGTGGTGTTGCTGACTCAGGCCCATCTGCAAGAGCTGGTTTCCGGCCTCGGCCAAGATCTACCCGCGATAAATCTGGATGAGGGGGCCGAGTTGTGGCAATCGTCAGCTACTCCAGAGCCGGCCGGTGTTGGTTTAAGCCCGGAACATCTCGCCTATGTGATTTACACCTCGGGTTCCACGGGAACTCCGAAGGGCGTGATGGTACAGCATGGCAGCGTGGTGAATCGACTGGAGTGGATGAAGCGGGTCTACGGACTGAATGAGCATGACGCCGTGCTGCAAAAGACGCCCTTCAGTTTCGATGTCTCGGTGTGGGAGTTCTTCTGCCCGCTGCTGAGCGGCATGAGACTGGTGCTGGCGCGGCCTGAGGGGCATCGCGATCCGAATTATCTCCGCCAAACCATCGCGCGCGAGCGCATCAGCACGGTGCACTTTGTGCCGTCGATGTTGCAGGCGTTTGTTGAAGAAGGAGGAGATTGGCGGGAGTGCTCGAGCCTGACGCGGGTGGTATGCAGCGGCGAAGCCTTATCGGTGATGCAGGTGAAGAGTTTCTACGAACGAGCGAGTGGCGGTGAGTTACACAATTTGTATGGACCGACGGAAGCGGCGGTGGACGTAACGGCGTGGCGTTGTCCGCGCGAGCTGGCGGGCACAACCGTGCCGATCGGCAAGCCGATGGCCAACGTCGGGATGTACATATTAGATAAGCACGGCGAGGCGGTGCCAATAGGAGTGGCTGGTGAGCTGTATATCGGCGGCGTGCAAGTAGGGCGCGGGTATTTGCGGCGGCCGGAGTTG
>JBOIEG010001398.1:0-2965 GCA_050740915.1 Gammaproteobacteria bacterium
ATGCGTTGGCACACAACCTGATGCGCAGCTTCGCCCTGGCGCCCGAGTTGCTCGGGCTAGGGACAGGTGCGCCTGAAGTGGCGGCAATGACCGGATAACGGGGCACAAAGTCCCCGAGACTCGTCGCTTGGGGCGAATTGGCGGGTTTTGCGAGGGCTAGGCGACATTCCACCCGCGCTTGTCTCACCGGCGCCGGTATCCTCTCTCGGCGGCTTATCGCCGCGAATATCGAAAAATTCACAACCTCTGATTTGAGGTTCTGGGATTCGTCGGCGCTGATCCAGCTTTTCGTAGATCAGACTGATACTGAGTATATGCGGCAGCTATATCTGGACGGCAGCCTGGTGGTGGTTTGGTGGGGCACACAAGTCGAGTGTGCGCGCGCCTTCTGCAAGTTGAGTGCAGAGAGCGTCCTCCCAGAACAGTCACTCGACCTGGTGCTGCGCTCGTTCGCCGGCGATTGGAAGCTATGGTTTGAGATCGAGCCGGCTGACGAAGTGCGTAAACGAGCCAACGACGCGGCACGCAAACATTTGCTACGGGCAGCCGATGCTCTGCAGCTCGGTGCGGCGTTATTTGCCCAGGAGAGAGCGGGACGGCAGTTGGACTTTGTTTGCTTCGACAAGAAGCTCGGTAAAGCGGCCGCGTCCGAGGGTTTGCGCGTCATCGATGACGGGGACACGGCATGAGGCATTCGGCGAATGCATTCCTGCCGTGCGCAGGCTGCTCTGGATGTATTCTCCCATCCTTTCACCGTCCAGGGCACTAAGCTGCACGCCACCACCAGGATCGGCGTCGCCGTCTTCCCTGTGGATGGCTCAGAGACGGAACGTTGCATGAAACGACTTCTGCGAGAGGATAAGCTCAGGGTTTCAAAATACCGTGCCGGATGGCGAGCCGCGTGAGCTCGGCCACGGTATTCACCTCCAGTTTGTTTTTGATTTGGGTGCTGTAATTGGCGACTGTTTTGTAGCTCAGCGACAAGCGTTTTGCGATCTGATTCACGCCCAAGCCCTGTGCCAAGAAACAGAAGATCTCGAATTCCCGGGCAGAAAGCGCTTCCAGCGAAGTCGGGTGCCCTTGGGCGCGATGAATGGCAAGCCGGTGGGCGATCTCATGCTCCAGATAGGTCTTGCCGGCTGCCACTTGTCGCACGGCCTCTATCAGCACGTCCGGGGCGCTGCGTTTGGTGATGTACCCGCGCGCGCCTGCCTGCAGGGCTTGCTCGACGAAAGCGGTTTCCTCGTGCATGCTGAACACCAAAATGCGCGCGCTCACGTCGCGCGCCAGAATGCGTTGTGTCGCTTCCAGGCCGCTCATCCCGGGCAGTGACCAGTCCATGATGACGACCTGCGGCCGCCATTCGTTATAAGCCCGGCAGGCCGCCTCTCCGCTCTCGGCCTCTGCCACCACCACGATGTCGAGGGCCCCTTCGAGCAAGGTCCTGTACCCTGCCCGCACCACCGCGTGGTCATCCACTAACTGCACCCGTATGGCATCTCGCTGCATGCTCAGGTCCTACCGGCAGGTGCCGACACCGGCAGCTCTACCTTGAGCCTGACGCCCGCACCCGGGTGCGATTGCAGATCAAAACGACCTTTCAGAGTTTCCACGCGCTCTCGAATACCCCGCAATCCAAGACTGGGGACAACGGATGCGGGATCAAATCCACAACCATTGTCTGCAACTCTCAGACAAAGCCGGCCGTCGGTCCGCACCTCCCTGTCCAGTGCGACCGTTACCTTGCTTGCCATAGCGTGCTTTGAAACATTCGTCAAACATTCCTGCACGATTCGATAGACGCCGATTTCGACACCCTCGGGTAAGCCACTGAGCTCCCCCGAGAGATGAGGGCGACAAACCGGGTCACTCGCCTCGTTCCAGTCCTGCACCATGCTGGTTAAGGCCGGGATCAAGCCCAGTTCATCTAAAGCCGCCGGGCGCAGCCGCCGCGTCATGCGTCTGACACCGTCATAAACGCGAGTCGAGATCTCGCCGATCGTTTGCGCCTGCTTTTTTATCGCCGGATCCGAGCTATTGCGGTTGATTGCGACCGCCACCGCCTTAATAGCGCTCACCGATTGCCCCATCTCATCGTGCAGCTCGTGAGCGAGCCGGCGGCGTTCCGCCTCTTGGATCTCCAAGGAACGCCGAGCGAGGGTGCGTGCCTCTTCGCGGCTGCTCTCCAAGGCTTGCGCCATATGGTTGAAATGCTCGGCGATGGCGCCGAGCTCCGGCAGTTTAATGGGCGGCAGGCGGCGCTGATAATCGCCCTTTTTTATGCCGTCCAAGCCCAAGAGGATCATGTTGATCGGCCGCAAACCTAAGCCAATGGTGATGAACATCAAAACGCTCGCGACGACAAAGAATAGCGACAGCAAGATCAGGGTAGAGCGCGCCTCGCTCCAGGCCTCCGCGATCTCATCCTTGGCGTCCGGCCGCACGATGACCTCGGTTCGAAGCATGCCCGCCGCTTGGATCACGTGGCGCACCTCGGTGGCGCTGGGGGTCACGAAGCGGGCGAACCATGGGGGTGCTCCCGCTTGCGAGGCGCCGGCCACCTTAGGGGAGACGGCGGAACGCTTTTCTCCCTGCAGCAGCTCGATGTCCAAATGTCGGATCGTCGCGAAATCTCCGATCCGCTCAAGGATTTCCCGCCGCCGATCAAGAGGATCGCTGCCACCGCGTGCGAACGCGATCTCCAAAAGCTGTACCGCAAGCCGAGGCGCCGCTCTTGTTTCTTGCGCCACGGCTCGTTTTGCATCGTGCATGACCCAGCCCGTGGCGGCCAGAAACACCAGGGCGAAGATCAAGGTCATGAGCACGCTTAGGCGAAATCTGAGAGGCTGTGAAAAAACCTCCTGGGACAGGGGAATGATGAGAAGGGAGCTGGTAAAATAGCGGGAACACAACTGAAGCAACGGTATCCCTCATGGCAGACGAAGCATCCAGGGGGCTTTATTTG
>JBOIEG010001399.1:0-1783 GCA_050740915.1 Gammaproteobacteria bacterium
TAGGCAGGAGCTTCTTTCATTGCACGTTCGACCAGCCAGCGGTCATGACCGGGTTCGGATACCAAGAACACGCGTTTTACCCTAGGGGCTATTTTTTTAAGGTGTTCAAACATCACGCGGGGATCCACGGCGAGACTGATCCCGGAAGCGTTCGGCCGCGTTTCGGGGGAGATATCAAGCGCCCCGATCACATGGGGTAGTCTCGATCCGGACATTTCAAACACCTGCGTGGCGAGCCTGCCGAGCGTGATCACAAGGTCGGGGGAGTGACGGGATAACCAGCCTCCCACAACCTCCGTACCCCCCTTGTAGGGTAACGCGACGGTGCAGGGCTTGGAGGCGTCTAACCGTTCCTCGATCCCCGCTAAGATCTCGTTCGTGATCCTGGCGTAGGGTTCACCGACGTCCGGATACAGGATACAGACGTGAGGCGCTGGTCCGGTTACCCCGCGTGCCGTGAGCGCAACGCAAAAATAGGCAAGGAGGAGTAGGACGATCCGTGTGATGCCGAAACAGCGGATTCGGCCTGACCGTCTTCGGAGACGCCGGGCACTCCGAGATGCTTGAGCAAACGTTTGGGTGCGCTCATCCACCACGGTGATCGCAATGGAAACGCAGAAGTTGCCCAACGACGCCACGCATTTCTTGGCGTAACAAAGCGCTTCGCCAACGGAATGCTAAGCGACTAACCCCGCAAGCCGCGGCGTGTCTTCAGCTCCGGGACGGATGAGCTCGCAACCGTTCTGCGGCGGTACTTGCGGTGTTCGACCATCACAGCGAGAATACGGCCAGTGTGTTTTGCATCGATCACGTAGATGGGATAGTCTTCGTTGAGCGGCGCAAGCTCCACGACCAGCACCCCCGCACCGTCACGCTGCCGCGGCCGGTATTTCCGTAAGACCACCTTCTTTTCGCTATCAAACCGTGCGAAGATCAAATCCCCAGGCTGGGGATCGACCTCGGGGTCAAGGAACACGTGATCGCCTGGTCCGATGGCATCCATCATGTCCTCTTCTTCCACGACCACACCGATCACGCGATCGCTTGCGCGCTCGAGCCGGACCCATTCGACTTGTGTTCTATCGGTGATCGGATAAGGACGCCGTGAGCCGATCCACTCGGCGGCCATTTCGTAGCTGACTACCGCCGCCATCGTATGGCCGAACGGTGACACCACGATAGCCTTACCCTTTGTCGCGCTTAGCTTCTGGCTAAACCCTTCGGAAAAAAGATGGATTTCATCCATCCACCCCTCGGGTTTCCCGGTCTTCTCTTCGATGCGGCGGGCGAGCCTATTTCCGAGCGCCGTCCGACTGCCCGTGCCTAGCACCCGGCAAATCTGCGAGGGGTGGAGACCCGCCTGCCGCGCGAGCTTCGCATCGATACCACCGAAGTCCGTATCGATTAACCAGCGTAAGTTAGCCCGTCTCGTTTCTCCGATGGCCATAAGGACTAGCGAGCGATGAATAGCGATATGACATATACTGTCAATACAGAATACCATAGATAACGTATATAATCATGCGCTAAACTCGAAAGAACCCATGGGTGATCAATAACCAACGCGAGGGCACAAAGGTGCTCGCGGCCTAGGATTGAATAATGACGGCCTTCCAGCGTGGTGTTTATCGGGGACTGCGCCGTTGCGCTCTACCTGGCTTGGCTCACCCGCAGCGTGGGATAGTTTCCTTAATGCCGTGGACGGCAGGAGCCGTGACATTCGTCTTTCCGCTCCGCACGTTAGACGGGCCCCCTCGGCTACGTTGCCCGATCGACCTGGCGT
>JBOIEG010001400.1:0-2516 GCA_050740915.1 Gammaproteobacteria bacterium
AGCAGGTAGGGTGTGTCACGATCGCATTGACGGAAGTGGCTCATGCACGCTCGCTCATTGAATCCATTGCCGATCCGATCGGTTTGCACATCAAAAGTTCCGCCTTAAGTCCGACAGGCTCCTAGCAGCCCACCTAGGCCAGGCACCGCCCAAACCCAAAGCTTTGCTCGGCAGCACGTCGCCGCCAATGAGGAAAAGCCCTATGGACCCTTTCCGGTCGCGTCAGGCACTTTATTTGAGGCAAAGATGCAGAGCAATGGCTCCAACGGCGATCCCGATCTTTACGTGCGATTCGGGGCCAAACCGCGGCGCAGCAGTTACGACTGTCGGCCATATTTGGCCGGGCCCAATGAGACCTGCTCGGTGAATGTGCCGAGTGGGAAGAATCAGGCACATGTCATGGTGCACGGTTATAGCGCAGGAGGCTACAAATTGACCGTGACCCACACACCACCCTCCCAGTAGGTGTTGGGCCACAGGGGAAGAAGATCCGAGCCGGATGGGTAAGACCTTCCTCCACCAGGGTTTTGATCAGCAGCTCCGCTAGCGAACTATTGATCGCTGCGCCGCTCAGGAAGGTCCCTTCCTTCTGGAAGTGAGTCAGGTATTTGGTTTGCGGATAGATGCCGATTTTTTACGGTTTGTTCTTCCACCCGTATAACAAGACCTATCACCTCGCGCAGCGTCGGGATCTCGAATAAACGGTCAAGCGCGTGTTTGCGCGGGCGCACATCAGGGATCCGCTCTTTTGCCCGAAGGCTCTTGATCTCGGCCAGGGTAAAATCCTCGCTGAACGATCCTGTAAAGGCAACGCCATCGATCAGTTTTGTCGTCTTGCGATTTGCAAGCTCCGGTCTCGAGGCAACGTCGGTGGTGCCGCTTAACTCGTTTTCATGACGAGCGAACAGATGCCCGTCTTTGGTTGACACTAAGTCCGGCTCGATGAAATCGGCGCCTTGCTGTATGGCAAGTTGATAAGCAGCGAGGGTGGGTTCAGGACGAAAGCCACTGCGCCGCGGTGGCCGATGACGATGGGAATTTTATCTGCGGCAGAGCTCAAATCGCTCGCAAACACCGCCACCACCAAAAGGAAACCGAAGCCAAGCTTTAAGATCTCATCTCGCATGTGCCGCTCCCCCAATGAGGCGTTGAAGGAATTAGATTCGCAGCAAATATTATGTTCTGGATGTGACGAGACGTTGACGCTTGAGTAACAGCGCTGTGACGGTACGGCTTGTCAAAGCTCTACTAAACTCCTTTGGAGTTTTTCAGAGTCGGCACCACCTCCGGAACCTCTGAATTAATCAAAGGTTCCGGAGTGGCACGAAGAGAATACCAATTTTAGAGTTTGTTGACTTATAATTCCGTGGTAGTTATAAACGGGGCTTTTAGCCCTCGCCGCTGCGAAACGCCGCCAAGGGGAACGCCGTGGATCGGGACTGCCGAGAAATACACACTGCGCCGGTTCAGTGATGCCGTTCACTGAAGCAAGCGAGCTCCGCCGGCAGCAGAAAATAGCGAGACGAGCCTCAAAAAGGGCTGCCTGAGGAGGCCAGTGCCTAGCGCACCGCAGAGGCGCGACCTCTACGGAATGCCTATCATGACCGCGAGCAACGAACCGGAAATCCCCCAGCCCCCCAAATCCACGGTAAAGGGCCCCAAAACCGGCAGCACTATTCTTGTCGTCGATGATGACGAATCGATGCGCCTATTGTTCAAGACGGCTCTGGAGAGCGACGGTTACGCTTTCTTGGAAGCCAAAAACGGGCGCGAGGCGTTGCAGCTCTTTAAGCGTCACACGCCGGACCTGGTGTTGATGGATGCCGCTCTGCCCACGATGGATGGTTTTGAGGCCTGCGCGAAGATCAACGAGCTGCCGGGTGGTATAGACACCCCAGTCATCATGGTTACATCCTTAAACGACGACCCCTCCGTGGAAAAGGCCTTTGCCGCAGGCGTTGTTGACTTTTTGACCAAACCGCTGCACTGGGCGGTGACCCGCCATCGCGTGCGTCGTATCCTCGCCGCGGCCCGCACCGAAAAGGAACTGCGCCAACTTGCCTGTCACGATCCGCTGACCGGCTTGCCCAATCGCTTATTGTTGCTGGATAGGGCGGGGATCGCCCTTAGCCGCTCAGATCGCAGGGGTCGCTTGCTTGCCGTGATGTTTGTGGACATGGATGGCTTCAAGACCATCAACGATAGCTTTGGCCATGAAGCGGGCGATAGCTTGCTGTGCACGCTTGCGGACTGCATCTCCGGTTCGATCCGAAAGAATGACACGGTATCTCGTGTGGGAGGTGACGAGTTTCTCGTTCTAGTGTAGTGTCCCTTAAATAACTTTACAGTTAAGCCGCCTTCTTTTTTCCCTCGGAGCAGGGTGGATCCGAGCTTGATCTGCTCCATCTTGACCCGCGCCCGCTCGATCTTCTTGATGATGTCCTCGACGGTGGCCGTCCAGATGAAGGGCTTGGGATTTTGGTTCCAGGCTTGCCTAAATTCCTCGATCGCCTCTT
>JBOIEG010001401.1:0-7182 GCA_050740915.1 Gammaproteobacteria bacterium
CATGCCCCTTCAGCCGGGCGTTCAGTTCGGCAAGCACCACACCCGGCTGCACCCTGGCCTCCCTAGCTGTGGCATTAACCCTGACGATCTCGTTCATGTGGCGGGAGAAATCGATCACAAGACCCGGACCCACACACTGACCCGCTAAGCTGGTACCCGCACCGCGGGCGATGAGAGATATTCCTTCGTCAGCGGCAATTCGCACGGTTCTTAAGCAGTCCTTCGTGTCTTTAGGACGCACCACGCCTAAGGGCAGGAATTGGTAAGGGGAAGCGTCGGTGGAAAAGAGACGGCGGGTGAGATCGTCGGTGAGGACTTCGCCTTTGATCTCCCGGGCGAGTCGCGATACTACTGCTCTGTCTACCTTATTTTGATGCTGCATCTGCAAGCGGCCACGCCGTCAGCGACGCGGCGTTGTTCCGCAGGAATAGTGTGCTCTATTTCAAGGAACAGCAACAACGCGATGGCGGTGTGGCGACTTGCCCGCCGCGAGCGGCGAATACCTGGTTGTCAGAACTTTCACCTGACTAGCACTGCGGGAAGGTGCCGAAGAGCTGGTCGTCGAGGTCATTGCGGTCGATGAGCACCACGATGGTCGGGTTCAGCGTCTCGTTCATCCGCCGGTTCAGCTCGATCTTGTCGTCCAGCGCGCTGGTCTGCTCTTGTGATGTCGATGCCGTGCTGAAGAGTCACCTGCTCGCCAATGCTCGTTTCAATCCAGTCACCCGCCATGTCCAATCCCTTAGCCGCCCGCTGCACCACCACCTTGTCACGCTCGGCGCGTTTCCCACCGCGCGCCCCTTTGCCCACAAGCTCTACAGCGTATCAAACTGTTTTTTAATTGACATGGGATCAAGATGCAAGGAATATGAGGGGATATCTGAGAGTTTGTGAAAAACCGTCGCGAGCGAAGGAAGGTCGCGTTCCGCCGGAGCGCAGGAACCGCAGTGTATATTAAATACATGAGGATTCCGAGCACCGCCGGAACGCGAGATCCCGAGCGCAGTAGGTTTTTTCACAAACTCTGAGTGGACGAATCAGGAAGACAGATACGATTAAGGGCTCGTGTCGACCTGCGAGGGAAAGCTCTCGCATCTGGGGATAGTGGCTACCAAACGCAATGAACATCGTCTCTGGGAGATCTACCCGCAGGTGTTCTTTCCGCGGCTTGAGTGCTGCTGCCTGGCACTGTCCTTTTGGGAAGTGCCATCTCGGGTAGCGAGCGCACGATAGCTGCCATTCTCTAAGCGAGGCCTCGATCGAATAATCTTCCATCCTCACCATGAGCTTAATCCAGCAAATCGCGATTTTTCTCGCTGCGGCGGTCTTGATGGTCCCGCTTTTCAAAAGACTCGGCTTGGGTGCAGTGCTCGGGTATTTGGTGGCGGGCGTGCTGATCGGGCCCTCGGGTTTCGGCGTGATCAGCGATGTCACTGCGATCTATCACTTTTCCGAATTCGGCGTCGTGCTGCTGTTGTTCATTATCGGACTCGAGCTGCAGCCGTCGCGTCTTTGGGTGCTGCGCCGTTCCGTGTTCGGCCTTGGCAGTGCGCAAGTGCTGATCACCGGAGGGATACTGGCAGTTGTCGGAGTGGCGCTCGGCCTCGAAGCGAAAGCAGCGATTATCGCCGGTTTAGGATTATCACTGTCGTCGACTGCTTTCGTTTTGCAAATTCTTGCAGAGAAAACCCAGTTGGCCACAAGGCATGGTCGCGAGTCGTTTGCGATTTTGTTGTTTCAGGACCTTGCGGTGATCCCATTGCTCGCGCTGCTCCCCTTGCTGGGAGCCACTGGAGCGCAGGCTGCGCCGGTCGGCATCTGGCTCTCGATGGCCCAGGCGTTACTGGTCATCGTTGTTGTCATCGCCGGCGGCAGATTGTTGTTGCGGCCGGTGTTTAAGGTGGTCGCTGCCAGCCGCAGCCAGGAGATCTTTACAGCTGCAGCGCTGCTGGTGGTCATAGCAACCGCGCTGCTGATGGAGCTCGCGGGTTTGTCCATGGCACTCGGCGCATTTCTCGCGGGCGTGCTGCTCGCCGATTCCGAATATCGCCACGCACTCGAGGCCGATCTCGACCCATTCAAAGGCCTGCTACTGGGCCTGTTTTTTATCGCCGTCGGCATGTCCGCGAACCTCGGCCTAATCAGCGCCCATCCAACGCAAGTCATGGGCCTGGTATTGGGATTGATGAGCGTGAAATTCCTCGTGCTGTTCGCGCTCGCTACGTTCAGTGGTGCCGGTACAGACAGTGCGCGCCATCTCGGTATCGCGCTCGCGCAAGGGGGCGAGTTCGCCTTCGTGTTGTTCAGCGTCGCCACCGGTTATCAAGTCATGACACCCGCGTTGAGCGAACTGCTGGTCGTGGTCGTGAGCTTGTCCATGGCCGCGACCCCGCTGTTGTTTGCGCTCAACGAGAAAGTCATCGCGAAATGGTTAAAGCAGGAGATACCAGCGGAATACGACCGCATCGTTGAACCCGAAAACAAAGTCATCATTGCGGGCTTCGGCCGCTTCGGCCAGATCGTCGCACGTGTCCTGCGCACCCGGAAAATTGCGTTTACCGCAATGGAAGCGAGTCCGGCGCAGGTCGATTTCGTGCGCCGTTTCGGCAACAAGATTTACTATGGTGATGCGTCGCGGCTCGATCTGTTGCGTGCCGCGCACGCCGAAAAGGCGAAAATTTTCGTGCTAGCAATCGACGACATCGAAGCTTCGCTCAAAACCGCCGAGACCGTGCGCATGCATTTCCCTAAGCTCGCGGTTTATGCCCGCGCCCGTAACCGCTATCACGCATACAAATTGATGGATCTGGGTGCTAACCTGGTGAGCCGCGAGACTTTTCTTTCCAGCCTCGATCTCGCGCGGCAGGTGCTGCAAGGTCTAGGGGTGAGCGCGACTGACGCAAGCCGCAGCGTCGCGATGTTCCGAAAACACGACGAGGCGCTGCTTGCGCATCAGCGCGCGATTTATACCGACGAAGCCGCGCTGATCCAATCGGCGAAGCAGGCAGCCGAGGAGCTGGAAGGCCTGTTCGAATCCGACGCGCAGGACAAGCGAAACACAGCAGCCGCATAGCCTCTAGGCCATGCAGTCTTGAAATCTGATGTCCGCCGCAGTTAGAGCGTACGCCAACGCGCGTCAGTCATCGCGTCAGCGGGGGACGGGCGATCAGCCTCGCCACGTCGCGCAAGATGCGCGGGGTATTCAATCCGCCGGGGGAAGCGAGATATTTAGGACGCCACACCGGGCTGAGCTTTTCCTCGTAACGGCGCAGGCTCTCGATGTCGCGAAAGTGCTCGCTTTGGCGGAACATCAGCTTGCCCACCCTCTGCCACAAAGGAGCCAACGGGTGCGTTTGCAGGCTGGCAAGCGGAGCCGTGCCCAGGTTGAACCAGCGGTACCCCCGATTCCAACCCCCTAATATCAGCTCGATGATCATAAAATCCAAAGCATGTTTGGGCGCGTCCGATGCGTAGCGCATGAGGTCCAGAGCCAACTCGTCTTTATTGGCACTTGCCCACAATACGGCAAAGGCCACCAGTCGGCCGTTCACGCGCAGTAGTGCACAGGGGAAATTCGAGACATAATCAGGATCGAAGAAACCCTTGGCGAATCCCCGTTCTTGGGTCTGGGTGTTTGCCAGCCATTCGTCGGATATGCGCTTTAATTCCGGGAGCACCGCCGGCACCCGGTAGGAATTGATGATGTCGCAGCGTGCGCCTTGCTGGCACAATTTCGCATGCGCCTGGAGCAGTTCGCGGCT
Source organism: Gammaproteobacteria bacterium (assembly GCA_050740915.1). Taxonomy (GTDB): domain Bacteria; phylum Pseudomonadota; class Gammaproteobacteria; order JBOHHR01; family JBOHHR01; genus JBOHHR01. The sequence continues at coordinate 3,762 of JBOIEG010001401.1, forward strand.
TACCCCATGCTCCGACTGAAAGTTTTTCAACTCCACTCGCGCCTCGTCGCCGAGCTTAACCAGAGACAGGCCGAGATCGATGTAGCGCGTCAGCTTGTCGGCATCCACCAGATAGAAAACCGGCCAGCCGCCGTGTCTATCGCACATATTGCTATAAGCGAGCAAGAGCTGTTCGTGCTCCTCGAGGGGTCCCGCGGGGTCTCCCAACGAAACCCAGCTTCGGCCCTGCACCTGATACATGATGAACGCCTTGCCGCTGTCGCTGAACAGCAGACGCTTGTCCCCCAACAAAGCCAGGTTCCCTCGTGTGTCAGGCTCGTTCTTGACGATGGCGCGAATACGTTGCAGCTCTCCTTCGCTCGCAGGTTGCGGCTGTGGCTCAGCCCGCACCACCTTGGCCAAGCTGGCCAAGGTGGTAACAATCAGCACGGCCAAAGTGGAACGCAAAAAGCGCCCGTAATCCTCGTCGTAGGAAAAGTGTAGCCACAGATCGTCCGAATACTCGACGCCCTTATAGCAAAACAAGCCCAACCAGATCGTTATCGCCAGAATCGCGGCCAGGGTCGAAAGCCACTCCACCGAGAACCCTTGTTTAACCACGGACCCTTCTTTGCGAAACTCCACGCGGGTAGACAGGAGGATGGCCAAGACCAGCGTCAAGAGGACGGCTTCGTGATAATCAAAACCTTTTATTAAGGACACCGTGATCCCGAACCCGAGCAAAGTCGCGGTAAAGTTATACGCGGCCTCCAGGCGACGCGCTAATCCTCGCGCTAGCACGATCAGCCCTACCCCTGCGACGCTGCCGGTGACGTGCGTAAGCTCTATCACCCACAGCGGTACGAAGGAGCTGAGTACCGCCATGCGCTCATCGGCTGACGGAATGGCCCCTGAAAAAAGCAACACGATACCGGCGAAAACAACCAACATGGCCATGATCTGGGGTCCCAGCTCCGCCAACCAATCCAGGGTGGTCAGATGCAGCCTGGTCAAGCGAGGACGCTGCAGAATCATCTCGTGGACCCCAAGTAAAACGGCAGCGAGTATCAGTGGGCCTAAGTAATAAACGCAGCGGAACAGCAAGATCGAACCCAGCAGGGCGGCGGGTGGAATGTGCGGCAATCCCACCAGCAATACCGTTTCGAACACCCCGATCCCACCGGGCACATTGCTCATGCTGCCCGCGATCAGGGCTAAGGCGAACACACTCAAAAAGGAAAAGAAATTGGTCTCGGCGAAGGGTGGCAACAAGACGTAAATCAGGCTTCCGACGAGCACGATGTCTATGGTGGCGAGGCTAAGCTGGGTTAACGCCGTGTTCGCCGAAGGGAGCCTGAGCGACCAGCTTTGAGTGCGTATGGTGAGCGGTCGGATAGCCGTGTAGGCCACATACGCGGCGAGCAGCACCAGCATGGTAAAACCGAGCGCCTGTCTCAGCACGTAAGAAGCAGGGAAGGCTTTTTCCGTCAACTCATCTGCGCCCAGAATCAATGACACCGCTAACACGAATCCCATCCCCATCACGGAGGTGAGGGAACACATGGCCGTGACGCCCGCGATTTCCAGGGTGGACAATCCGGCGGGCGCATATACCCGATAACGGATAGACCCCCCGGTAAGCAAAGCGAAGCCGATGTTGTTGCCGAAGGCCGAGGCGAGAAAAGCGGCCAAGGCGGCACGCGGATAAGGCTGTGGTCGCTTAATGTGGTTGAGCGCCACCACATCGTACCCGGTTACGATGAGGTAGCTGGCGGCCGTGACCAACAAAGCCCGCAGGATCGAAGAGGCCGGCAGTTGCCGAAAATGATGCAGCACGTCTGCGAACTGGATCGCATGCACGGTGTTATACAAGACCCAAAGCGCAAAGCAGACGATAGACAAGCTGATCAAGGCCCCGATAGGAGCAAAAAGGCGCTTGATCGCTTCCATGCGCCCACTGTCCCACAAGCTCGATACCGCACTCATGACCTGGACCTTGCGCTGTGCCTCAGGGGCTGATCGCCGTTTGTTTTTGTTGGTTTCCCATGCCCATCGCGCAAACGGTGCTTTGCAGCCTCATGTTAGCATACCGGCGGATCGCCAGCAGGGTATGCCCGCGCGCTTGAACGTAATAGAATTCGCCACCCGACATTAAGACGAATAAGCAATGCTCCGACCCATAGATGATCTGCGAATACGCTCGGCCACCGAGGTGATCCCGCCATCCGAGCTGTTGCATGAGTTGCCGGTCTCGGAAAAGGTGGCGGAAACTGTGTCCCAAGCGCGTGAGACCATTCAAAGAATGCTGCGTGGGGAAGATAAGCGTTTATTGGCGATCAGCGGACCCTGTTCCATCCACGATGTGGAAGCGGCGCGAGAGTACGCAGGGCGCTTGCTGGCCCTAAAGCAGTCTTTGCAGGCGGATCTGTTCCTGGTGATGCGCGTGTATTTCGAGAAACCGCGCACGACCGTTGGTTGGAAGGGCTTGATCAACGATCCGGGGCTGGACGGCAGCTTTCGCATCAATGACGGCCTGAGACTCGCTCGACGCTTGTTGCTTGACCTGGGGGACATGAGCGTGCCGACGGGCACCGAATACCTCGATCCGATCAGCCCGCAATACGTCGCGGACTTGATCGCCTGGGGCGCGATTGGGGCGCGCACCACAGAAAGCCAAGTGCACCGCGAGCTCGCCTCGGGTCTCTCTTGCCCCATAGGCTTCAAGAACGCGACCGATGGCGGGCTGCAGACCGCGGTAGATGCCATCGTCTCGGCCTCCCATGCGCATCATTTTTTAGGGGTCACCAAATCCGGGCACTCCGCCATTCTGGCGACCAGGGGCAATCCGGACTGCCACATCATCCTGCGGGGAGGAAACGGTAACCCCAATTACGATGCCGAGAGCGTCGAAGCGGCGGCCTGCAGGCTGCAAAAAGCGGGCTTAAGGCCCCAAGTCGTCATCGATTGCAGTCACGCCAACAGCGGCAAAGACCCCGATCGCCAGGTCATGGTCTGCCATGAGGTCGCGGCACAGATCGCCGGCGGCGAAAAACGCATCCTGGGCGTCATGTTGGAAAGTCATCTGCTTGCGGGCCGCCAGGATCTCGTTCGCGGTAGCGTTTTAACCTATGGCCAAAGCATCACCGATGCCTGCATGAGCTGGGAAAATGCCGTGGACTGTCTTCGCAAGCTTGCCGAAGCGGTGCGCAGACGCAATACCTTACGGTAGTGATCGGCCCTAGGAGGACTTAGGATGAACCTACTGCGGCGGTGGGAAATCGGTCCATAGTTCGATCATTTTCGTTAAATAGTTACCACTCATAGGTTAGGTACTTAAGGCCCACCGAAAACGGGTTCTAAGCCCAGTTGCAGGCGTCCGGTTTGGGTGTCGCGTGCGGGGTGTGCGCGCTGAGCGTTAGCGCCGAGAAACGCGATAGCTTGG
>JBOIEG010001402.1:0-1460 GCA_050740915.1 Gammaproteobacteria bacterium
CCCTCCGCCGCCGCAAGTTCGAGGACTTTCCACTTGAGGTAAGTCCAGATCATCGTGAGACTCATACCAGCGCTACGGCATCGCCAGTGCCGTACTCCTTCACGATTGCGACGGCGTTGAGATCGCCGTTAGCGCTGCCGACGGTCGTGACGAGGACCTGGAAGAACACCCCCGCACTTACGTGATATGGCCCATGTCGATCCACTCCGCCAACAGCGATTGTCGCCGTGGTACGCATGCGATTGCCGATGGCGGCGCCGCCACCGCTTGGCACGATATGAAACGCATACGTGTTCGGTACGGTATCGGTATTCGCAATCTCAATCTCTACGACCGACACCGTCGATGCCGGAACCGTGTAGATGGTCGTGGCTGTGGTCTGGACTGCCACAACAGCGCCGTTCTCGTACGGCTCAAACTCCCGTGTCCGATGAAAGCCGGCCGCATCTCCTCGAGCCGCAATTGCCGCCGGCGTCGACGTCTTGTAGTAGTTCGAGATAGCCAGCTCACGAGTCGTTTCGGTCCTAAGACGTTGGAGCGCGGAGCCGTCATGCCCCATGAGCACGTTGCGCTGCTCACCAGTCGACTCGAGGTTGACCGCCGTGAGCGTACCGGCGTTCTTGCCGTAGAGGGATGCGATGAGCGACCCGTTCGTCTCACTCCGCGCCCGGGTCTGGACCGTCCCGTCATGTAGGATGACCTGGCTCCTCACCGTGCCGTCGTTCTCGGCGAGTATGTTGACCGGGAACCCCGTCGACTTGAAGGCGCGGAGCCGCATGATGCCGTAGAGCTCGTCCACGGCAATCGGGAGGGCCGAGGGGCGCTGGAACTCGCGATTCGGCAAACTCACGGCAGTTCTCCCAGGGGCTCATACTCGACAATGAGTTTCGATAACTTGATGCGTTGCCGTGCGGTGTCCTCGTCCGCGGCGCTCGAGATTCGAATACTGTGATGCCGTCCCTCGACCGGCGGATTGAAGCTCACAACTGTCTCCCGCAGTTCCTCGCTCGGTGTGATGCTCGACCCGTCGGTCCCAATCACATGTGAGACCGCAGTGTTGTACGACTTGCCGCCGTCGTTCGAAATCTCCACAGTGATGTTGCACTGCCCGAGATCCTCATATGTCAGCCACACACGATGCACTGCTGAGAGCTGGACGATGTCCTTCGGCCGCTCGGGGTTATCGAGCACAAAAGCGCCGGTCTCGATGTCGTAGCTTACCGGCGCCAGCCGTGTGGCACTTTCCGCCGCGGAGTCCAGCCATTCAGAGCCATCATTTCCCGCGACATTGAGGCGATCTGAGCTGATGACGTAGTCGAGTTGATAGGGGATACCGAGGGTTGTCCCGAGAATGAGTGTGCGCACGCCTTCGGTCGAGGTCAGGTCCGGATTCGCAGCTCCGGCCGGCGTGCTAACGAGCGTCCAGTGCCCGGCGCAAGAGACGCCGAATGGCAGATCCC
>JBOIEG010001403.1:0-12519 GCA_050740915.1 Gammaproteobacteria bacterium
GCCAAGGGTAGTCTGTCTTCTGTATCATGCCCCCCCTGCTACTCCGGGAGTCAACGAGTGCTACTTCCGTTATTTCGGCACTCATCCAGCGGCCTTTCCCTTCTGGCCACAGGGTCGGCTTCTCCAATTCGTTTACGAAGCTACTCATAGGTTCACTTGCGTTACGGCCTGATACTTTGCTGTTTGAAAACTCACGACCCCTGATTGCTCCAACGCCGCTTCCTCATGCTACCAAGGTGTACGGACAACTCCTTGGACGGGACTTTAACCCGCTAGACATACTACTGTTACTGCGAACGGCCAGGATCGGATATTTTCCTAAGCTTCTGCTCTGCGAATACCTGGTGTCAGGACTTTCACCTGACGAGCACTGTGCTATGCCCGGCACACACGACTATGCTAACCGGCTCTGTGCTATTTGCCGCGTCTGGTTGATTGGCAGCTTATGCGGCAACCTCAATGAACTCTACGGAAGATGAAGCCGCTGGAATTGATTGCCCGTCCTCTCTAAGCCCGTCGATATGGAACTCGATGGCTTCTTGGATTAGCCGCAGCACCTCTTCGCGCGTTTCTCCGACAGCAACACAGCCCGGCAGATCCGGCACATGAGCGTCATAGCTGTTTTCACCCTTCTCAATCACGACCGCGTATTTCATAGACACCTCCTACTCAAACCCGCTTGCTTCAGAACGGAACTCAAGGTTCCAGGCGGCACGTCCACACCGGGTTTCCCCGGCTACTGTAACGGTTCCGGGTTTCGGAGAATGACGAAACTGACGGTGACTGCCTCGTATGCGAACCTGCTTCCAGCCATCGTGTTCCAGCCTTTCAATCAGTTCTTTGACTTTCATCCTTGAATCGACCTCTCACGCTCGTGTTCGTTGCCGCATAACCGACCAAGCTGGAGGGTGGCGACGAAAACAGCCGCCCCTTACGGAACCACCTCGTCGATCATCACCGCAATCATTTCGTGCGCGGCGATTTTAACGGGTCCGGTGGTCCCTTGTAGATCCCCGCTCTGGGCTTGGGCGGTACCACTTCGGGACACCCGTGCCCCCACCATCACTTCCTCAAAGCGCGATAGGCGCAGCTCGGGGACCATAGCCATGGAATCATCCAGACTCACCGTGAGTGGCAATGACTGGGCTTGTGCCCGGGTGACGGCCAAGGGCATAGGAGGTCCATTTAGAGCCTTGGCGAAAACGAACACGGAATCACCGGAACCGACACGGCCATTAAGCTTGGGATCAAGCTGCACCCGAACCTGCAGCGAAGCGCGAGGGGAGTTCGCCGCTGCCGCCTCCTCGTTCGAACCCGCCTCGGCACGGGCGATCAAGGATTGTATCAAGCTATGCTCGGGCGATCCTTGCCGAGTGGTCTCGAGCGCGCTCTGCCAATGTCGGCGCGCGAGATCGTGATCCCCTTTCTGAAACGCTGCAAAACCGGCTAAAGACAATCCTTTTTTGTGCTTTGGATCTAACGTGATGGCTTTGTCGAGCAGCTGTTCCGGGCGGCCGCCTAGCTGGTTGCCGTGGGAACGCGCAAGCGCGTCGGCAAGCGATATCAAGAGATCCGGGTTGGAGCCTGACAGCGCCACTGCTTGTTCGTAGGCCTGAACGGCCTCGGTGTACCGCCCGTGTGCACGGTGGACCTCGCCCAACATCGCCCAGGCGTTGGCGTTGTGTGGATCTTTTTCCAGCACTCTTTCGATCGCGGTGACCATGGACTTGAGGCGCTCGCTTTCGCTTGGCTCCTCCTCGGCCATGCGCAAAGCTTGGGGATTGCCGATGGCGAGGTACACGCTGGCGGCGAGCGCGGGAATGCCGATCACCAAGGTGATCGCTATCCATCCTCCCCGGCTCTGTGTGGGCGTCGAGGGGTGCTGGGTCAAATCCTCTAACAATGAGGCTTCCAGCTCGGCGCGGGCGTGCTGCAAATCGGCATCTGCCAACTGTCCCGCGCGCTGTTCTGCCTTAAGCTCGCCCAAGCGCTCCTTGGCGATAGCCACATTGACCCAATCGCGATCCGGGCTCACCGTTTGGCGCCGGCGCCATAGGGGGGGAAGCAACAACGCGAGCCCAACAACAACCATCACGCCCGCGAGGATCCAGAACGCGATCATGGGCTAATCCTGATCGAGCAGACGCCGGACTTGCTCCGCTTGTGGGCCACACGGAGCAATGACGGCTGTTTTGGCGCGCCGCCTGATCAGAATAAACAACGCCAAGGCGGCGAGCAGCAACAACGCGGCAGGGCCATACCAAAGCACATAGGTCGCCGGTTTGATTCGTGGCTTATAGAGCACGAACTCCCCATAGCGCTGGACCAGAAAATCGATGATCCCCTGATCGCTTGCCCCTTCGTTAAGCAGCCGAAACACTTCCTTGCGCAGGTCATCGGCCAAACCCGCTTGGGAATCGGCCAGCGATTGGTTTTGGCACACCAGGCAGCGCAACTCCTTGGTCAATTCAAGAAAGCGGTGCTCTTGGGCGGACTTGGCGAAGGGAAACTCGGGGTGCTCAGAAAGCGCGACTCCTGAGAAGACCATGAGACAACCAAGCAGGCAGGCAGCAAGGAAAAACTTCATCCTTTTTCCGCCTTGATCTCTCGAACCAGCGGCAGGAGAGTCTGGTTCCAGTCTTCCCAAGACAGCGGGCCGACGTGCTTATAACGCACGGTGCCGGCTTTATCGATGAGAAAGGTTTCAGGCGTTCCATAAACGCCCCAATCGATACCGACTCTCCCGTCTTCGTCAAAGGCAGAACCCAGATAAGGATCACCCAATTTGCCCAGCCACGCCAGCGCATCCTCGCGCTTATCCTTGTAATCGAGCCCATAGAGGGCCACTTCCCCGATGTTTGCGATTTCCATTAAGACGGGGTGTTCCTGCATGCAGGCGGTGCACCAGGTGGCCCATACGTTGAGCAGGCTTACCTTGCCCGCCAGATCGGCGGCGGTGATGCGCTGTTCGGGTTGGGTGAGGTTAGGAAGCTCGAACGGTGGCGCCGGGCGTCCGATCAGAGGGGAGGGCAGGCGGGTGGGATCGATTCGCAAGCCAAAGGCGAAAAACCCGACCAAAATCAAAAAGATCCCAAGCGGGAGCAACAATACCACTCGTTTCATTAAGTTAACGCAGGGGCAGGGCTCGTTAGAACAGGTGTTTCTTTCTCCAGGCGCCTTCTCGCGGTTGCGCGATAGCGTCTATCGGATGCGGCCAGAAAGCCGCCCAGGCCCATCAGCGCGCCACCCAACCAGATCCAGCTCACGAAGGGTTTGTAATAGAGCCGCACCGCCCATACACTTCCCTTCTCGTCCAACGGCTCCCCTAAGGACACATACAGATCCCGGGTGAACCCGCTATCGATAGCGGGTTCTGTCATGACGTCTTTGCGCACCGTGTATAGCCGCTTTTCGGGGTACAGGATCTTCAACGCACGCCCGTCTTCGCGCACCCGCATGTGCGCCACGCTGGCCCGGTAATTCGGACCTTCGCGGGTATTCACATCGACCAGTTGGAAACTAACACCGCCCAGGCTCTGGGTGTCTCCGGGCGCCATGCGCACATCTCGCTCCTGACTGAGCGCGCTGGACAAGGCGACCCCCAGCACGCTCACGGCTACACCCATGTGGGCGATGCACATCCCCCAGGAGCCTCTCGACACGGACCGTAGGCCCCCGCCAAGGCGCGTGCGGGTTGCGATCCGGGAACGCAAATACCCGATGCTGGAAGTGATCACCCAAACCGCCAGGGCTAATGCCGTAAAGGTGACCAGGAAGCGGGGGTTCGGCAGGGCGAATGCCAGCATTCCCGAAACCAAGACGGAGAGCAAAAATCGTGGGCCCAGTTGCCGCACCAGGGCCGCCCAGCCTTGTCGGCGCCACTGGGCCTCCGGCCCGATCCCAATCAACAACACCAGCGGCAAAACCAGCGGCACAAACACCGTATTGAAATAGGGCGGCCCCACCGAGATCTTGCCTAGCCCCAGTGCGTCCAGGACCAGGGGATATATCGTGCCGAGTAAAATGGTGCCGCTCGCGACTACCAGGAACACATTGTTCATTAACAACAAGGTTTCGCGGGACAGCCACGAAAAGGCGCCGCTTGGTCGCACCTTCGCCGTGCGCCACGCATAAAGCGTGAGCGATCCGCCCACCACGATGGCGAGAAAGGCGAGGATGAAAACGCCGCGCAGGGGATCGGAGGCGAAGGCGTGCACCGAGGTCAACACCCCAGAGCGTACCAGGAAGGTACCCAAGAGACTGAGCGAAAAGGTCATGATGGCGAGCAGCACCGTCCAGCTGCGGAACAAACCGCGTTTCTCCGTTACCGCGAGCGAATGAAGCAGGGCGGTGCCGGCCAGCCACGGCATGAAGGAGGCGTTTTCCACCGGGTCCCAAAACCACCACCCCCCCCAGCCAAGCTCATAATAGGCCCACCAGCTTCCGAGCGTGATCCCTATGGCCAAGAATGCCCAAGCAGCTGCTGTCCAGGGTCTGGACCAACGCGCCCAAGCCGAGTCGAGGCGCCCTCCCAACAAGGCCGCGATGGCGAAGGCAAACGGAACCGAAAACCCGACGTAGCCCATATACAACATGGGGGGGTGAACGGCCATCCCGGGGTCTTGCAACAGGGGATTGAGATCGGCGCCGTCTGGAGGATAGGGGAAATGGCGCACGAAGGGGTTAGAGGTGAACAGAGCAAACGCCAGGAAGCCCAGGCTTATGACGCCCATGGTCCCCAGCACGCGCGCCCGCATTTCCAGCGACAGGCTGCGGCTGAAGCTCGCCACCGCTACTGTCCAAATGTTCAGGATCAACACCCAGAGCATGAGTGATCCTTCGTGGGCGCCCCACACGCCCGAGATGCGATACACCAGCGGCAGCTCCCGGTTGGAGTTGCTTGCCACATACGCCAGGCTGAAATCGTGGCTGATAAACGCATGACTCAGGACGGCATAAGCCGTTGCCACGAACAGAAACTGTGCCCAGGCAGCCGGCGCGGCTACACTCATCCAATTGGCATTATTTAGCGCGGCGCCCACCAATGGCAACACGGCGAGCACGAGCGCCATGCAAAACGCCAGGATCAACGCGAAGTGTCCGAGCTCCGGGATCACATCTGCACCTCGCGGAGCTTAGCGCTGACGGCGGTCTTGATCGCGTGATCGACTTCGGGGGGCATGTAGCTCTCATCGTGCTTAGCCAAGACCTCATCCGCTACAAAGATCCGCTGCCCATCGAGCCGCCCCTGTGCCACGATGCCTTGGCCTTCGCGAAACAGATCCGGCAGGATGCCGGTGTAGCTGACCGGGATGCGCTGGACCGTATCGGTCAAGACGAAGTGTACCGTTAAGCCGCCGGGATCACGTTCGACACTGTGCTCTTCCACCAAGCCGCCCAACCGAAAGGTGTGATCGAGCGGCGCCTCTCCCGCCGCCACTTGACTGGGGCTGAAGAACAGATTGATGTTGCGGCTTAAGGCCACCAGCGCCAGCCCTGTCGCGCAAGCAACGCCGACGACCAGCGTCACCACCATGATCAGTCGTTGCCGGCGTATGGCTCTCATCGTTACCGTTCTCGCCCCGAGCGCGCGCTCAGCCGGCGCCGTAAGCGTCGGTTACGAAACATTGGGATCAAGAGATTGAGAACGAGCACGATCAGGGCTACCGTGTAGGCGCTCCACACGTAGAAGCCATAGCCACCCATGTCAAAAAACGCTTTCATCTCACCAGCTCTCTCACCCATTGCGCGCCACGCTCTTGAGCGAGCAATTCGCAGCGCGCGCGGGCAAACACTGCCGTTGCGTAATATAGCATGAAGGCGGCCACCATCATCAGCAAAGGCGCCAGCATGCTCGGGTGAATAGAGGGTTTATCCAGCTTGCTGATAGTCGCCGGTTGATGCAAGGTGTTCCACCATTCCACGGAAAAATGAATGATGGGAATATTGACGCTGCCGACCAAAGCGAGGATGGCGCAAGCGCGTGCCGCGGTGCCTCTATCCACGATCGCCGAATCCAAGCCTATATACCCGAAATAGATAAAGAGCAGCAGGAGCTCCGAGGTCAGCCTCGCATCCCAAACCCACCAAGTCCCCCACATCGGCTTGCCCCAAAGCGAGCCCGTGACCAGCGCCAGGAAGGTAAAGGATGCGCCCAAGGGCGCGCTGCATTGGGCCAGTATGGCGGCCAACTTAACGCGCCAAACCAGTACCACCACGCTGGCCACAGCCATGACCAGGTACACGAACATAGACATCCATGCCGAAGGCACGTGGATATAGATGATACGATAGCTCTCGCCTTGTTCATGGTCGGGGGGTGCCAACACCAAACCGCCGTAAAGCCCCGCGAGCATCAACAGCAGACAACTGCCTCCTAACCACTTCATGGCGCGGCTCGCAAAGTCATAAAAATACCTGGGAGAGCCGAACCGATGGAACCAAACCCAAGCGCTCATTGACAACGCCCCTCCGCTTGCAAGCTGTTGTTTGTGTCCTTGACCCACTCCCACATCGCCTCGGCCCGGCGCACGACTCTCGGCCAGTCCTCTTTTAACAAGAATCCCTCCTGGATCAACTGCCTTGCCGCTTCATTGACCTGTGCTAAGTAGGTTTTCCGCCCTCCGTAGCGTTCTATCACGCTCGGGCGAGGATCGCCGCTTACCCGTCGCTGCAACGCCGTCCAGGAAAAAGGCACGAGCGTGCCCCAAAAATCCATCAATTCATCTCGCGCCCAGGACTGATCCACCCGCAGGCTCCAAGGAAAGTAACTGGCAAGCGGAACGCGCAGCTCCACACCCTGGACACCACCCGGTTCATTGCCGACAGCGTCGACTTGGGGCAGCCGCAGCGGAAACGCTTGGCCTATTTCGGGCGGCTCCTTGTCGATGATCCCCTCGGCCCAGCGCGGGCCGTAATCGACCCGATAAGCTTCATGTGCCACTTGGGGGAAAGCCATCCCCGGCAATTTGGGCCAGCGCAGCTCACGGAGTGACACCAGTGTACCATCATCCAAACGCGGGTGGAGGCTGGCGGGCGGCTCCCGCTCGTGGGTGACCCATTCCGTCAAGCGCAATAACAGCGCGCGCAGGGCAACGAGAAAATCGAGCGGGTTGCCGCGGTAGCTTGCGCTGCATTGGCCGAGACGCTCCCAGGGTGGAAAATCGCTCATGAAGTGCTGGGCTCCGGCAAGATGATAAAGGCGCTCATTCGGCAGCGCTTGGATATCGCTGGCCCCATTTACCGCGATATGGATCAAGCTCGCCGCCCGTCCCCAATACTCATAACCGGTATTGGTGTACATGATCTTTGGCCAATCGCTCGCTTTGCCGGCAAGCAGCCCCTCCCGCTCGCCGCTTCGGGGATCTCCTTGCACCCGCCCGGAGAAGGGAAACAGATCCGTAGGGTAAAAAAAAGCGGCGAATCGATGGGCATCGCGCGATGGCTGGGCAAAACGATGATTGAAGCTGCCGCGTCCGGCACCGGCGGCGTGGATCAATAGGCCATCAAACACCTTGCGCCCGCGTTCATCGATGTTAAAGCCCTGATAGAGGAAATGGCGCAGAAAACGAGCGCTCTGGGAGACGCCGAAGGCTATCGCGAAATCGACCTGCCAATCGCTATTGGGGCCGTATTTAGCGTACGATGCCAAATCTCGGATGGCGGCCAAGCCCAATCCGACCACCGGCGGATGGCTGGCAACATAGACCAGTTCGTAAATGCGCCCTGCAGGAAATCCACTCGGCATGAACAAATACCCGCTATCGGACACAACGCCAATGTTCGCTGCGCTCGCGAAACGCCAGCGATCGCGGGGAAGCGAATGGCGGGGTGTCAGGCGGCCGGCGCGTTCCGCGAGCACGTTTCTCGGATCTTCAGGATCGGCGACAACATAAGCGATATGCCCTCTGTGCCCTAAGGACAAGAACTGCGTGCTCTGATCGAGCGTCCAATCGCTGCGCACCCAGCCGGTTATCGGTTTGCCCCCTTCTGAAGCAACGGGTGCTTGCAAACGCAAGTGGTGCCCGCCCGGCGGCACGTCGAATTGCCATCCCACCCAGAACAAGACCAGGCCCCGGCGCAGTAGCAACCCGTCGCCAAAGTCCTCCGCGGCGGTGGGATCGTTGGCAAAAGCCGCGTTGTTGAAATAGGCGAGTGCGGCTTTCGATCCGCGGTTGGCTACCTCGATCACGCCAACACAGGGCTTTGGGCAGCTCGGTTTTGGGCGCAATAGCATGAAATTGGCGTAGGCCAGCACACGGCCATCCGCCTCGCGCGCCGCTTTGTCGAGATCGACGACGCGGCGATTGGCTGGGTTTGCGGGATCGAAGGCGAAAGTGATGCGACCCGAGATCTTCTCGTAAGAGCCCACGCCGGAAAACGCAAGTCCTCCGAGGACCTCTGCCCTTTGGATCACCTCAAGCGAGATGACCTCGGCGCAGACCGCCTGCGCGCTGAAAAGCAGGATGAAGGGGAGGGCGCAAGGACGCCATGGCCGCCGCACGAAATCCATGCCATGCCCTATGCGGTCTTATCCCCCGCTTGCAGAAAAGCCTTCTGCTGCTCTGGGGTGGCCTCTGTCTGGTATTTTGCCTTCCATTCAGCATACGGCATACCGTAGATGAGCTCGCGCGCCTGCTCGTAATCGATGCTAACGCCTCGCTCCTCGGCAGCGGCTTTGTACCACTTCGAAAGGCAGTTGCGGCAGAAACCGGCCAGGGTCATGAGCTCGATATTCTGCACCTCCGTATGTTCTCGCAGGTGTGCGACCAACTGTCTGAAGGCGGCTGCCTCCAATTCGGTACGTAGCTTTTCGTCCATCCTATGTCCCGTTTCTTGAAGAATGTAATTCGAACATTATAAGCACCAAGGGGCGCTTTCTCTCCTCGTTCGAATATTTGTTCGCCGGGGGCAGTCAAAAGGTTCAAAGGGGGGAACAGGACGCTCTGCCAGCATTCAATCGGCGCAGGAATCCTGCCTCACCGGCTCTATGCGGCGCGCAATTACCTTGCGGCTGCGGGTTTCGCTAGGCCGAGTAGAGGATCCGGGAGCAAGACGCTCCGGCACTAATCGAAGTGGAGGTCATGCAACAAGTTCCATTATGCGCACGCTGAATATCGCCATCAGGCCGCCTATCCCGGCGCCAGCGAGCACATCGGAGGGGTAGTGCAGTCCAAGCACCATCCTGGATAGAGCAACCAAGATGGAAAAAGGCACCAACAGCCAGGCCATGTTGGGGAAATAGGAAACCGTTATTAAGGTAAAGGCGGCCGCGTGGAGAGTATGCCCAGAGGGGAAACTGTACCGATCCAGCGGAACCGTGCCCGGATGAATATGGGCGTTGACCGTGTAGGGGCGCGGGCGCGCCGTGCGTGATTTTAGCAACTTGTAAACGGCCACCCCGCTTAAGCCCACGACAAACAAATGCACCGAGACCCACAGCGCCTGTCTCCCGAAAGCCAATGGCAACACCAGCATTAACGCATACCAAAACGCTCCATCGCCCAACCGACTGACGAGCGCGAAGCTGGATCGGATCCACTTTGTCGCACAGGGTCTATTAAAGATCAAACACAGCGTAAGATCATAATCCTGCGTGCGTCTCAGGATCCCGGCGCTTTTGGCGTTGCTCACTATGTACGGCACCACTAGAAGATTACCCATTAGGAAGTTTCGGTCACGAATATTTCTAGGGAATGACACTAGGGTGAAACTTTAATGACTCTCCACTATGCAACTGGCACGGATCTCCATGGTATCAGCTTCTCTCCCGGTAACCCAACTGTCATGTCAAGCTCTTAACATGCAACCATGGCTTCTATCCTAAGGATAATAATACCAATACCAAGCGGGGCATGTGTGTTGTTGCTCATGTTAAGCGCGACGACGAGCGCTGCGCCAGACGATCGCATCGCTTTAGGCTCTTGCCTTAGGCAAGGCCGGCCGCAGCCCATCTGGGAAGCGATTCTATCCGCTAAGCCCAAGCTCTTTGTTTTCATGGGGGATAACGTTTACGCCGACACCCAGAATATGGGCGTAATGCGGGCGCAATACGCAACGCTTCAAGCCGGCTATCGGAGAGTGCAAGCCCACTGTTCGGTGCTCGCCACCTGGGACGATCATGACTACGGACAAAACGACGCCGGCTCGGACTATCCCATGAAAGAAGAGTCCAAACGCCTGTTCTTGGACTTCTTCGGTATCCCTGCCGCATCGCCCATACGGGCCCGCCCAGGTGTCTATAGCGCTCACAACCACGGGACGGCAGATCAGCGTATTCAGGTGATCTTGCTCGATACCCGGTTTTTTCGCAGTCCCCTCAAACAAACCCCGGACAGAAAACGTTGTCCGGTGGGGCGATATGTGCCCAACGCCGACCCTAAAGCTTCGCTACTTGGCGCAGCGCAATGGCGTTGGCTTCGCCAGCAGCTACTTGAACCGGCCTTGCTTCGCCTCATCGTTTCGAGTATCCAAGTCATTCCAGAGCAACATTGTTTCGAAAAATGGGCTAACTTTCCGCGCGAGCAGGAAAGGCTTTTCGCTCTGATCCGCGACACCGGAGCCAATGGAGTGCTGTTCGCCAGCGGTGATCGGCATCTCGCGGAGATCTCTCGCCTGGGGTCTTCTGCGGCCGGCTATCCGCTGTATGAGCTAACCACAAGCGGGATGAATTCAGCGGGTGCGGGCGAGGGGGAACGCAACCGCTACCGAGTCACGGCGGAGAACTTCCGGCGCGATAATTTCGGCCTCATCGAGGTGCGTTGGACGCGACCGGATCCCGTGATTGCACTACAGATCCGCGATCTCGAGGGAAAAATAGCGACAGAACATCGATTGCGGCTGAGTGAGCTCGCAGCCGCCAAACCGCGTCCCCCAGGAGCCCAGTAAGCGATGAAACTCAGCGAGCTTACGGTAATTGTGCCCACGCGAAACGAGGAAAAGAACATCCCCCGATTTCTAGCTTCGGTGCCAGAGGCCGTGGAGTTAATCGTAGTGGACGCGAGCGACGATCGCACGGTTGAGATCCTCAAACGCGAAAGAAGAAGTTCGCTGAGGATCCTACGCTATTACGGAAACATCAGCCGAGCGAGGCAGCTCGGTGCTGACTCGGCACGGACCCCATGGTTGCTCTTTAGCGATGCCGATGTCGAGTTTCCTCCCGGGTATTTCACCCGTGTATTGAGGCATGATGACGACGACGTCGTATATGGTCCCAAGCTGTCTCAGGATTCTTATATTAGCTATTATCAATGGTTCGCCCGTACCCAACGCGTATCGCACGCCTTAGGGCTGCCTGCGGCCACCGGATCCAACCTTCTGGTGCGCCGAGAGGTGTTGCGTGAGGCCGGTGGTTTTGACCCCGAGCTCGCTTGCAACGAGGATTCCGAATTCGCTTGGAGAGCCAAGCGCAGCGGCTTCCGGGTCGCTTTCGATCCAACATTGCTCGTGTACGCCCGTGACCACAGAAGACTGCACAGAGGTCGTTGGCGGAAAACAGCGCATTCTATCGTTCGTTGTCTCGCGCTTTATTTCGATTTACTCCCCTCGCGTTGGCGGCGCCACGATTGGGGTTACTGGTCGCCACTCGAAAGCGATGCGCAACAAACGGACCGGACAAACGGGTGAATGATGACAAGCATGCTCAAAGAGCCCTGTAATCTGAAAGAGAACATTACGGTCTGTCCGCGAATATGCGCGGTCTAGGCCGAGCTCCGACCGCAGCAGCGCCAGAACAGCATCCAACACCCGCGCGAATGAGCGGGTTTAAGCCGGTCAATTTGAGCGCAGACTTTCGTTAGCCGTAAAGAGCTTGCCGGGAAGCGCGTACCTTTCCACTCGCAAAGATCAATCTCAAAATCCAAAATCGTCGAGCATGACGGCGCGTCGATCGCCGTAGGGATTGCTTGTAATCTGGCACCCTCGACCCGTCTCAGCCGGCAACAGAGGCGGACGAAGTTTGGCTCGCCACAAAGCGGAGAAAGGAAAAGGCACCAATGCTACTGAGGCGAGTGTACGTGAGACCAAGCCTCGTCATCCTCCGGCCGGCTCCAGTCCGAAAGCGCTGCCTCGCTTAACAGCGCGGCCTTCGTGGGAATGGGTGCTAGGCTCTCGCTCAAGGATCGTTACCGAACGCGCACCCCATCGGCACACCGACTTTTCTGTCGCGTTTCCAAAGCTTCGCCCTAAAGTTTGCCCGCGTCCCGCCGATAGGCCAGTTAGCAGAGCTGTTCTCTGCCTTGGTGTCATTAGACTGGAGGTCTGGCTGTGGCGCTTTTTGGCCGTCGGTATTCCGCTCAGAAGATTCGTTGCTTACCCAAAGCATTGGTCCAACCGTGTCCTTTCGGCAGGTCTGTGGAGGCGCCGTCAGATCCTCCTTGGCCGAGATTCCAGTGCGCCTAGGAGCCTGTCGGACTTAGGTTGAACACCAAAGCCATAACGTGCGTGTTGAGCGCCAAAATCGAGGTTCGGGTGGTCATTAAGGCGATCGACTCCGTGAGTTGATGATGGACAGACTCTTCT